>JADHVP010000083.1 GCA_016783945.1 Ignavibacteria bacterium | reverse complement strand
AAACGGTATAAAAATTATGTATAATACTTCCTTAATTCAAGATTATAAACTTAGTATTTGAAAAGAATTTTAGGATGTGATTGATTTTAGGATAAAAATATAGGGCGGGACATTATTCTAATCGGAAAGATTATTTGGAAATGGAATAGTTATGTTAAGGACAGGGTTCTATTCCAAGGGTACCTATCTGCTACAGGGTTGTCGCCGCCCTAAAAGATTTGTTATGTATAATGAAAAGAACAATGTTTATTATTTTACATAACACTAATATATATAAAATATCTTTTAAAAATTCAATACATAAATATTTGTAATGACATTAATATTTTTTGTTGTTGGAGAATTCACTCTTCTATATCCAAACATCATTCTCTGCGGTGAGTTCACCTCCGGAGTTTCCTGTGTTGACTACACCCTTTGGCTCTATTCCCATGATCTTGCATTCATTATCGGCGCGGGGTTTATGCTCGACACATTTCGGAACTAAAAACATTTCACCGGATGAGAGTCCGACGCTATCGTCGCGGAATTCAATTGTCATTGCTCCATCAAGTACGATAAACGCTTCATCAGTATCGGGGTGGGAGTGCCATACGAAATCTCCCTGAAGCTTAACCAACTTGAATTGGTAGTCATTCATTTCTGCAATCACTTTCGGTGACCAGTGCTCGCTGAACTTTGATAATTTGGATTTGAGGTTTATAGGAGTATATTTCATTTTGTCGATTTTAAGCATTAACTAATTTAACGTAGTTTGAGGAGATTATTTATGGTTAGAAATATACTAAATTCCGAATTTCTCTAATATACAAATAAATTATATTCTAATACGCTTGAACAAAATCGAAAGTAATATCATTATATTTGATATTTATTATATATAGATATTTATATATTGACATATTAATAAATATTACACAATATGCAGTAATAAATATTTAAGAACTTAAATCTAATAAAATGAAAAACACAATAATCTCAGCAGCAATAATTGTAATGTTCTTTATTTCTGTATCTGTATTCTCTTTTCCATCCTACACCGGATACTCTGGCGCACCCGGGTCATCGGGGAATTGTGCGTCTACCTGTCACGGTTCTTCCGGGGGGACAATTCAGATATCTGGATTTCCAACTCAATACACACCGGGACAAGCATACATTATTACTATTTCACATAATGGTGGTCAAACCATTAGGAATTTCAATGGCAGCTGCAGGATTGGAACAGGGTCATCAAATGCAGGTGTTATTTCAGCGGGAACAAGCACGTCAGTGTATAATACAGCAGGGGAAACCAACGGTGTTCATCTATCATCAAATAGTTTAAACAGTGCTACCTTTAATTGGACTGCTCCAAGTTCAGGTACCGGTACTGTTAAACTGTATATTGCTGGTCATCAGGGTAGCAAGAATGATCCTAATACAAATATAATTTTAACGGCTACTGAAATTATATCGGGTATACCGGGAATAAACGGAAACATCCCGACGGAAATAACTCTTTTCCAAAATTATCCCAACCCGTTTAATAGTGAGACGATCATTAGTTATTCAGTTCCTAAACAAGGAAACGTGAAGCTAGATATTTATAATGTCGCGGGTGAAAAAATGGAAACTATGGTTGATGGTTATAAAGAATCAGGTTACTATATGATTGCTTGGGATGCATCTAATTATGCAAGCGGGGTTTATTATTACAGATTGACAGTTGGTGATAGAGATATTACCAAAAGGATGACATTGTTAAAGTAACATTTCTTTGTTGAGTTTTGTATTTGTGTTATTAACGTCAAGGGTCTCCAGATAGTTCGGGACTCTTGACGGGTACTAAAGATCTATTCCTCTTCTATCGGTCTTAAGTTAATTGAAAATAATCCCTGCAGTGGTCCGTTTATTTCCCAAATTTTGAAATACCCCGATAACCTCATTGTATACTGATTATACTCGTAGTAATTCTGACTCTCTTTTGTAAGATGTATTAAGTATTCTGCTCCTTCATTAAAGCCCTCATCGTTTTTATAAACAACAGAAAATAGTCTTCTATCATATTCGTCCCGTACTTGTATTTCTTCATTCTGTACTGAGTCAAGAAATATTAACAGGTAGACTATTTTACCATCATTATCGAACATGAACAAATTGAATTCCTTGGCATCGCTTTTTTGAGTGCCGTATAGCTCCTGCCCGACGTATCCTTCGAATGAAGGTATATCATCTTGTGAATAGGAATAAATGGGAAATAAAATTGCGAGACATACAATTAGAAATAATTTTTTCATGATTAAAAGATTTGATTTTGTATAAAGTTTTTAAAAGCTAACCACAAAGTCACAAAGAAAATTTTTTGGGAGCACCATAAGACCGGAACTAAAGATTATAAATATCGAGAATTAAGATTTAATTGAACTCCCCGTTTCAAATTCATCTCTTGGTAAACGTGATTGTCTAATAATAGAACGAAGTGTGCCAATACGAATTTCTTTATGATCAGGGATAGGTACTGTGATTGTAGAACCAGAGATTTTTTTTTGCATTACTATATGACTACCACGACGACGTACTTCTATAAAACCATTTCTTTCAAGAATATTACATACTTCCGAACCCGAAAGAATTCGTAATTTACCCAACAGCTACCTCCAGCGGGGTTATAAATAAATTATTACCGTGAAGTCGCTGTTGTATTTCTCTGGTATCAGCAGTTTCAAAGAAGAGTTCTAATGCTTCAATCAAATTTATTCTTGCTTCCTCTACTGAATCACCTTGACTTGCAATATCTAATTCAGGGCACAAAGATACATATCCGTTTCCCTCTTTTTCAATTATACCTGTAAACTGTTTGTAATTTTTCATGTTTTTACTTTCTAATTATTTTGCTATACAACAATTAAGCAAATTATTTTCTTAAATTCAATTTATATTAAAAGCTAACCGCAAAGTCGCAAAGTTTTGTTGCGAAAATAAAAAAAGAGAGCGGGACATTTAATCGGAAAGATTAATTATTTCTGGAATAGTTTAAATAAGGACAGGGTTCTATTCCAAGGGTACCTATCTGCTACAGGGTTGTCGCCGCTCTCATATTAAAAATTATGTATATTAAAAAGAACTTTGTTATATCATTTTGAAAGTTAATAGTAATATAAATATTCAATTTAAAAATACAATACAAAAATTTATGTTGCATAAAGTCTTTGTAACTCAATACCACAATATACCCATTTACCAGTTATAACTTTTATTCTGTTGGTGATACCAAAGGCATCCCTTCGGAAGAACAACAACAGCGGGGGATTAAGTTAAAATCCGAACTATAATTACTATGATGAATATCCAAAAGAACATACCAATCCATACACTTATTTGTGTGAATATTGCCCATCTTATAGGGGTATCATCTGTATAAAAATCCCATCTTGGTTTCCTGTTTCCAAATGTTAAGAAAAATATTACAATTTCGCCTGTATAAAAGCAAATAATTTCTACTATTAAATGGAACATGATCTCTAATATATTTTCGAAAATATCGTTTATCATATGGTTTGTCAGATGAAGAATATCTGATTCAACAATACAATATACACATCCTCCCCAACAATCTCCCCTCAAAATTTTCTCGTATCTGCAGAGTCTTCCGAAAGTTGAATTTTATTTTTCACAGAGAACAAATGATACTATATTTAATTCATTCATAAACTTCTTCACACGCATCTGTATTGAATGATAATCCGAATCCAGGGCGCATTATGTGTGGAGCATTTGTTTTCCACCAGTCTGCAGCTTCTGGAGAGTTTTGTTCTAAAAGATTAATAGCAATATTACTATCAACTAAATAACCCTCCTTACGCTTTGTTTTTCCGAAACATATAGCTCCCAACATACCTATCAGAGATTTTGGACCAGATAATATACCTGCCGTATGTTTTATTTGGGGTTTGTAATCATTAGCTAAAAGAGGTAGGATTAATCCTATCCAAGCTTTACGTATATGTATCGGAGCTTCACCAAGAGGAATCTTAACAATACGAATTTTTATACTTTTTTGCATTATCAGTATTTATATTACCTCATTTCGAGCTTTTGTTGTTACAGAACTTACAGTCAGTTTTGTCAGGTATCCTCCAATACAATTAATCCATATTTAACCAGATTAAAATGAACATTACAACAGTGCAAAGATATAAGAGAATAATGCCATAAGCAATAATTGCAAATATTGCGAAGAATACATATATAATTATGTCTGAAATAGAAGTTTTATGAAGTTTATTTTTTTTTCTATTCATTTAGCTTTGATTCTCTTTCGTCAGGTCTTCTTATTTTCTCTAATATACACATCCCACCCAACATTCTCCCCTCAAAATTTTCCACCGCATTGTTATAATAGGGAAGGGGAGTATAAATCAATTTTCAATTTTTAATTTTTAATGAATTCTCAATTTACAATTATCAAGGAATGATTGTTTGTAAATTGAGAATTAGAAATTCATTGTAAATTGTACATTGCAAAATTAAAAATTGTGTTCTCCCTACAACTCCGTCACCTCATATCTTCCTTCTTCGGAAGCGGAGAGGTTTGTTATGTTAAGGAATTCGTTTGTTGCGGGGTCGCCGAGTTCTGTTACGGCGACAGTTATTTCTTCGCCGGGATTTATCGTTACACCTTCCGAGCAGGCTGTGAGTGCATCGGTCGTGATGCAAGCCATGAGTCCTGTTGAGCCTGTGCTTTTGATTTTTAACTGTGCGGTTGCTTCGAATTTTTTGTTCCAAACGTTAACTGTTAAAGACGGTCCAACAGTTCCTTCTATAGGCTGTGCAAGACTGCCCGACGACGTATAGATTATGTAATCGTTATACTTTGCTTCGTCTGTCTCAGCCCAAATCTGCTGACCGAAGCTGCAATAGTTCATCAGCTTGTCGTACAAAGCATTTCCCATTTCAATCCTGTCTTCTGTAGCAATGTCCCTGTTGGCAATTGCGTCCGCTTGTTCATCGATTTTATCTTCGAGTGTCTGGCATTTGGTTCCAAGTTCCGTAATTATAACAGCCGTCAGCCCGACGTCCGTATAGTCCGCCAGCACCGCCGTCGCAACACGTTCAACCCTTCTGCCGCAGGAGAGCACCTGCCCGTTATACATTTCGTTTAAACCCTTCGTGCCGAAGCGTCTGTACCTTGCGGTTTTTGGTTTGTGCTTCGATTCGACACGAGTCATTATGCTCCTGATGTCAGACTTGACCGCATCCATCGCAGCGTCTTTTGCCTCGGTTGCTTCTGACTGAACACCCGCAAACTCTTCATCCGTCTCGAACGCTTCGAAGGCATTTATTTCACCATCGAAGGCAGTTACCGCAGCAGCATCTACGTTGAATCCTGCAAACTCCGAAATGTCCCGCGTAATGAACGTCTTTGACCTGTTGCTTAGCTCGATTAACCAACTATCCGCAAAATGATAAACCCTCTTTACTTCTTCTTTTTTTGCCATAATGTTTTACTCCTGAATTTGTTTATATGATTTTGTAAAAAATTTATCATATATTAATAAAAATGTCAATTCCAATATAAATTCCCTGTTAGATTATGTAAAACGTCTCTGAGCAGGCTTAAGTTTCTTGTTAGCAAGCTTATGATTTTAGTTAGCAATATATTTTTTTACCTTAGCAGAAGAAATTTATTGCTCGGTATTAATAAAATCTTCCTTAGCTTCTAATATTTGTTACTTAGCAAATATATCTTGTTACTTAGCAGACTTATATTGGCTAAATTTAGCTCAGCTAAGTGATATTATAACATAGCTAAGTTCTAATATTTAGCAGAAATGCAACATTTCGTTTAATTGAACTCAACTTCCTTTATTTCTCCCTTCTTTTAATAAGAAACGGGGGATATGGTGTTGAGTTAGATAAACAGTTTTAATATTCTAATAAACTAATAAGGGTGTTTTTACAGCAAAAGCATCGTTCTCACAAATTCAGACCTAAACCGAATGAGAGAGTAATTTTCTCCGACCGGGCTGAAGCAAAATTCCATAAATAATCTGAATTAAGGAAAGAATAACTTAACTCTGTCTTTAAGAAGAAAGAATCCTTTAGATTAAATTTTTTCCCTACTAAGAAGCACTCATATGCATCGTCACCAAAAGCTAATTTAATACCTCCGTATAAATAATCCTTGTAATGAAAATTATAGAAGATGCCCCACAAATCAAGCCCATAAGCACTGTAACCATCAAATATTTCTGCAGTAGTATCTATTTCCCAGAAAGGAGAACCCACGTGTAAAAATCTTTCTTTATATGTGAAATCTTCTCTACCAAAAGTTATTCCTAATTCATGATTTCTATTAAAGAAGTAACTGATGGTACCTTCATAATGATTGAAGCTATAATCATAATGAATATAAGACGATGTGCTTTTATACAAATCATAATAGTAACCTTCTTTAATTGGATGATATACTCCATCATCTAAAAAGTATATTATACCACCATTAACGGAGATATTCCATTTTGAATATTCCTCTTTATCCTGTGAAAAGCAGTTAGAGAAAACGAAAAAGATTACAGCGATTATTAGTGTACGCATGGCTTTATAATTTAAATTATAAAAAATAATTTAGTGTCATCAAAAGAAGACTATTCAACCTGCAAAACAGATTGAGAACTAAATGCTTCTAATAATGCTGTATAAAGCGTTTATATGCGATTTTTATTTTAAGATAGATATATTCTAAATAGTATAAATGTGCTGAAGTAATTTCCGCAAAAAGAAAATTAAAATCAAGTACTTTAAAATTTAACTTTTTCCAATTAGAGTCTCTCGTTCCGAAGGAGTCCCTTTGGGAAAGAAGACTCTACGATATTGGTATAGCTATCAGAGTCCCCAAGATTACTCGGGGGGAGACTCTTCAAAACATGAAAAAACGTTTTTTAGGAGAAAAGCGAAATAGGGGATTTGGATGGGAATATTTTATAAAATGGTTCAGAATGCCCACTGTATGCGGACATCACTCGTACTAATCAATGCTTACAATCTGATTTGCTTTCTTTAATACAATTTCCGGTTTATCATTGTAGGTTTCAATAACACCGGATATCGTTAATGTTGCATTAACTAAATTAACCCATTTTATCATAAAAGCGGATTGAATGATTGCGCGATCATTTGCATAAATTACTATAGTAAGCGGAGTGTTTGGATATTTCTTTTCAAAATTTAAAAATAGATCTCCCGAACTGCCTTCCTTTATTTCCTTAATTTTTCCTGTAACAAGTACTTGTTCACCTACGAAGAACTTTGCTTTGTTTGGTGTTATTTCTGTTTGAGAATAGCAAAGATTATAGGTTAAAATAATTAATATGGCGAGTATGAAAGTTTTCATTTTCTTAATTGAATTAAAAGTAAATGTAGTATATAAACTTCATTTAATGACTATATATAGTTATATAGCTAATACTTAATGTAATAGGATTTTTTACTCCAGTCAAGTCTAAAATAATATATTTCAATTTTTAATTTCTAATTTTCAATTATCAATCAATTTTCAAAACTCAATTTACAATTAATCATACTTGAAAATTGTTTATTGAAAATTCATTGTAAATTAAAAATTGCAAAATTGAAAATTAAAATATCTATATTGTTAATAAAAGAATAGATGCTGCAGGCTGTTGCAGGAGAGGGGAGAGAATCTTATTTAATTGATTTTTACTTGTGCAATTCCGAATTAGGAACGTTGGGGTCTGTTTTGAAAATGATAACTTCTTCGTAATCGTTATAGCCGTCACCGTCAGTATCTTTTTTTAGAGGGTTGGTTTTGGTTATTATGACTTCTTTTCCATCGCGTAAACCATCGCCGTCAGTGTCTTCGTTATCCGGGTTGGTACCAAGTTTTTCTTCGATGCATTTTGTTAAGCCGTCTTTATCTGCGTCCGTGTAACAGGGTTCGCCTGTGAAAGTTAATCCAATGCCAAAGTTCGCATAAGCATCTTTGTACTTGTTAACGCTGTAGTAGTTTAAGTTATCCGTGAATGTATAAGTCATTCCAGCGCTTAAATCGAGTATTACAGATTGTGATAGTTTTATCTCCATTCCTAATCCTGCTAATACAAGCGGTGCAAAGCCGTCTTCTGAAACGGGGTCGGGTGAAGCGGTCGTGTGTTTCTCGGTTACATCATATCTTAGTACTCCTCCGCCAAAATATAAATAAGGATTCGTGTAACATAGTCTTGTGAATGGTGCTATTCGTAGTCGAACGTCAACCGGAATAATAGATGTTGTCCAGTCTTTTTTGTTGGGATTCAAAGCTGCATCCGTTCCTGATATCTGTCCATAGCCTATTCCAAGCTCACCCGCTAAAACTTTACTGAACCTTACATTGAAATATCCTCTTGCTAAAAAGGATAACCTGTAATCATTAAACTCTGCAAGCAAAAGCGTTTGATTGTATTGAACACCACCTTTTACAGTGTAGTATCTCATCTGTGCCTGTGAACTTAATGATAAGAACAATATAAACAATACTAATAAAAGGTGTTTCATCTTCATAAAATAATTTTTGATTAGTTATTATAAGTAATGACGAGAAAAAATAATAGTTTCTTTTTGCAAATATATGAATACATTATTATCTTTTCAATCTTAAAACATAAACTATTAATTTACAATAAATACAAATAATATGTAAGCACAGAGACTACAAGAAAATCTTCTTGAGCATAATGCTTTGCTGAATACTGATGCTGGTAGTTTCAGAAATGTTTTTAAGAAAGAGTAGGGAAGTGATTTCCCTCCTGATATACTTTGAAAGTTAAATATTTAAAGATTATTTTACGTATTCAAAATTTAACTAAACATTATATGACAGACCCAAAACAAAATCCGCAGCAGCAAATTAATATAGAGTTAGGTGAGAAGGAAGCTGAAGGCACATACTCGAACCTGGCAATCATATCGCATTCGCCGGCTGAGTTTATATTTGATTTTACAAAAGTGTTTCCCGGTATACCGAAAGCAAGAGTGAGCTCAAGAATAATAATGACACCTCAGCATGCAAAATTATTTTTGAGAGCATTAAAAGAGAACATAGAAAAGTTTGAGAATCAATTCGGCAGTATAACTATAGCAAATCAATTGAGCGAAGGTGCGTTAGGATTTCAAGCTCCGGTAAAAGCCAAAGATGAAAAGGTTAACTAACTATAATCTATTCAATCTGTAGAAATTAACCAGAGAAATAAGAAGGAATAATATATTTGCCAACCAGGCTGTAAGTATTGGAGGTATCTCACCGTTGTAACCAAACACCTGTGAAATTTTCACAAAACCAAGATAGATAAAGCTTACTAAAATACTTATCCCGAATTGCAGGGCTGCACCACCTTTTCGACGGTTCGAGGAAACTGAAACGCCAAAAATAATTGTAACAAGATTTGCGAAAGGGAAGGATATAATTGAATAGTAATCTACTTTAGCTCTCGCTACATCCTGACCGCTGTCTTCAAGATTTGTTATGAATTCCTTAAAATCACTTAAGACTAATTCTTCCGGTTTTAGTTGCTTTTTAATTATGAGATCAGGGTCGAGGTTTATCTTCTGAATCTCTTCGATCTCGGAAAGATATTTACTGTTGATGATCTTTAATTCTTCCGATTCTAATGAAAGAAAATTTCTTTTGAAATAATTCGTTAGCATCCAATCGTTTTTTGCAGAATCCCAAACCATGTGAGCAGCATCGAAGCGCATAAGCATATGAGTCAGAGAATCATTACTAAATATTTGTATCGAAACATTATCACAACGTTGACTTTGTTTGTCGTAAGAATCTATCGATATTATTCTATTAACTCTATCCTGAAAATAAATATGCTGAATATTGGGCGTAGTTTGATGCTTATCCAGATATTCTCTCTCCATGCTTATTTTTTTACTGTTTGTTAAAGGCACAACCCAGCCGTTAAAATAAATGGAAAAACAAGTAATTATCGCTCCAAAAATTAAAATTGGCATAAGGTATCTATAAATGCTTATACCTGCCGATTTCATAGCTACTAATTCTGAATAGGTAACAAATCGACTGACTGTGAATAGGGAAGCTAAGAGCATCCCTACAGGTAAAATCAACTTTAGTATTTCAGGGATAAAGTATATATAATATTGTAAAATAATACCAAAAGATAACCCTTTATCTATGAACTTATCAAGTTTCTCAAACAGATCAATAAGAATAAAAATTAAAACAAAGCAAAATATTCCAAATAGAAAATTTTGTAGGAAGTGCTTTAATATGTACCTGTCAAGTAGCTTCAAATTAGTGTATATTGTGGTGTTATACTATATAATAACAAAATATTCAAATATGAAAAGGAATATTACGTCTTTAACGACATTCATAAATAAATTTATACTTAAATCCACATCATTAAACAAGAAAGATATCAGATATCTATGTTTTATTGCCTCTTGTGTATCGTCTAAGAAAACAAGAATGCTCAAGTTTTTATTGGTAAACGCTAAAGAGTCATCCGTTTCACCTGTTAAAATCTATGAAACAATCATTCAAATCTATTTATTCTGCGGTTTTCCTGCAACTATTGAAGCATTAAAAGTATTTAATTCTGTTTTTCATAAATATAAAAAGAAATCATCGGAATTTGACTTATCTCTTTATTTAAAAAAAGGACAAAAGAATTGTCTAAAAATATATAAAGCAAATTACAACAAATTAATCAATAATTTTGACAATTTAAGTCCAGATCTTAAATCATGGATGATAATAGAAGGCTACGGAAAGGTTATGGGCAGACCTGGTTTATCTATAAAGGAAAGAGAACTAATAAACGTTGCTATCCTATCAATTAACTTTTACGAGCATCAATTGTATTCACATTTAAAAGGAGCCTTGAATACAAACTCAAGCTATAATACAATAAAAAATATAATTGAGGTATGTGCATATTTTAATAGCAATAGTAATACAAGGAGGAGTATAGAGTTGCTGAATTCAATAAAGAATTAAAGAATATATGTGTTATATAATATATATTATGTAAAGTTGAATATGTATTAAGTTTCCTTTCTTTATTCATTATTGTTTTCATTTTTATTCCCCTTTCCCTAACAACCTATAGAATATTTTTTTTACACAGCATTTAAAACATTTTAGAAAATTTATTAGACATTACTATTCATAAAACCTTGAAGTTAATTTTTTCAAATAAAATTAATAAAACGAATCTGTGAATCTGTGGCTTGAAAGAATACTAAACTTTCTATTATAAATTTTATTTCAAACGCTTTAAAATGAAATGATTTCAATTTATTTTCTCAAATTAATTTCATTTATAAAATGAAATTGTTTTACTATTTTGTGCCATGATTGAATTAAATTATTATCTTCTTTTAAGTGCTTTACTTTTTTCATTAGGCGTAATTGGAGTTCTTGTAAGACGAAATGCTATAATTATATTCATGTGTATCGAGCTTATGCTAAATGCAATAAACCTTTCTTTAGTAGCTTTCTCAGCTTATCTTGGAAATATCAATGGTCAAATTTTTGTTTTTTTAGTAATGACAGTCGCTGCCGCAGAAGCTGCGGTAGGTTTGGCAATTATCATATCATTATTTAGAAACAAAGAGACCGTGAACATAGATGAAATTAATATTTTAAAATGGTAAACATCACCTGACTAATGACAAATTATTTCTTTCTTGTTACACTTCTTCCGTTATTAGGTTT
>JADHVP010000082.1 GCA_016783945.1 Ignavibacteria bacterium | reverse complement strand
CAAAGAAAGCACATACCGGAGATATATGAAGCAGGTATCTCCAATTACCCGGATTAGGACCATCGTTTATCATCGTCATCATTTGCACTCCAAATATTCCGACGAATATAATATAAAACAACAAGTATCTTGAAACATACTCCTTGAACTTATTAGTATCTTTAAAAAAGCCAAAGAACCCGAGCAGGAAAAGTGCTAATGAAATTGGTCCGACAATAAATATATAGACTTTAAAATAATGGAATAAACCCTGCGATTTATAATCAAGACCTGCAACCTTTTGCATTTCAGACATTACATATAAAATGTCTCCTGTTTTTAAAAATCCCAGAAGGTTATATAAAACAGGAAATACAACAAGACCGATTATTGCAGTATAATGTTTATTTCTTATAAATAAAATTGCAAGCACAATTATAACAAGAGCAATCTCCTGTCTTACAGTAAACACGTAACCTATCACGAGGGCGCTCCAGAAAAACATTTCCTTTTTATAAAGAATCAAAAATATAACAATGCAAAGAGCTGTGAAAATTTCAGAATAAGATCTGAAGGAAAGGTCAAAGAATAATGGCTGAAAAGCTAACAGTACTGCTCCAAAGAAAGCATAATTTATATTGTATGCCTTAATCATCACATACGTGAAGTAGACCGTTAAAGAAGCTATCAACGAATTAACAATAAGTACAGTATCGTAACTGAACAGTGCGGGCAAAACCATAAATATCTTGTAACCGGGCTTTGGATTGTTGCCTAAGATTACAGCCGGGTCACTCCAGAATTTAAGCATGTTTATATATTGAGCAATTTCATCATCCTGGTAGAAACCCTGCGAATACCTGCTCGATACAAAATATATGATTGTTAGAATTGGAATGATGAGCCAGAAATATTTATCAACATAGACATTGATATCTATGGATTTTGATTTCTGTACTTTTGCTACGTTCGTTTTTCGGTTAGTCTTTTTCTTAGCCACAGTTGACAAATATATTCATATCTGCCTAAAAATGAAATTGAATAAACTTGGTTACGATATTTTAATTATTTGGTACTTGCCCACCAACTCTTTTTGAGTGGGGCGTTGGTAGTACTATCATTTCATGCTTCTACTTCCCGTGCACGGTACAAACCTTGTCATGTTATCCCTTACGTTTTCTTTTAGATTTTATTTTATTTATTGAAATGAGTGGACTCGTGTATTTATTATAAAGTTCAAATAAAAACTCCAATCTATTTGTATCACTTGTAAATGGTTGTGGCCTGTAACACCTATCAACTGCCTTATCTAATTCATGATGTGCTTTAACAAGTTTGGGAGGCATACTATTAGGATCATATAAATCAGCAAGACTACTATCAGGGTATTCTTTCCTTATATCTAAAACTTTTTGAGCCTTCAGTTCTACTCTTTTTACTTTTTCATCACTGGGATTCTCTGGAAATGGATAATTATTAT
Source organism: Ignavibacteria bacterium (assembly GCA_016783945.1). GTDB lineage: Bacteria > Bacteroidota > Ignavibacteria > Tepidaquicellales > Tepidaquicellaceae > BS750m-G4. Next base: position 10,381 of record JADHVP010000082.1, on the reverse strand, counting down.
AAACAATGTCTTTTGAATACCTATATCTTCCTTCTAATTTACCACAAGTATATTTAATCCAGGACATATGCATATCTGATATTAGAATTCCAAATTGATATAAACTACCGTTGGGTATAATATGACAACTATTATTAGCAATATGCTCTTTCGTAAAAAAACCCATTGGTATATAATTTCTTTTTTCTGAAGTAGTACTAGGAATTAAAATATAAGTTTCAGGATTATTTCTATCCCTAAATAATGAAGGAGTTGAAGCATGATTACGTGTTGAAGGTGCTACACTATTTAATCTAAAAGCTTTTACTTTTTTTATTCTATTTATGAATTCTGGAATACTTTTTATTTCTTTAGGCTGGGCATCTACTAACCATATACACCATCTTTTTGCATTTCTTAAATACTCTTTTGCACTTATCAGTGGTTTAATAAATCTTTCAGCTTTTGGTTCTTTTTTCAATAATTCAATTTTTTCAGAATCTGTTAGCAATAAATTTCCCCCGTCAAGAGGCATATTTCCAAAACTCATTTTAGGAACATCGCATAAAGGATTAGAACGTTTAAGCAATGCAAAATCAGAACCATCTACTAAATAAGGATTAATATTTTTAACCTTTCTTACGTGTGGTTCAGATTTTACAGTATCATACTCAAATAATTGTTTGTTATTATTATCATAATTTGCAAAACCTATAATAACACAATAAACCGCTGCTATACCTCTTGCTTCATTACTCCATTTAAAAGTTTGATGCGCAAAATGAATTTTTATTTTATATTTATTAAACATTGTATTCCAAATAGGACCTACTTGTTCACCTTGATTAATAGAATTTGTACTTACGAAACCTACTTTTGTAGATTTATTTTGTATATATTTTGTTGCTTTCATATACCAACCTGATACATAGTCTAAGACTCCTGAATTATCAACACCATTAAATAATTCTTTAATATCACATCTTTGTTTTTCTGACATTAATTTTGAACCAGAATAAGGTGGATTACCAAATATATAATCAAAACAATAATTATTACTGTTAACTATTGCATTTTTTTCAATCAATTCACTCCATTTTATTTTTAATGCATCATTGTTTATTATATTAGCAGATTTTAAAAGCGGTAATCTTATAAAATATTCTCCAAACTCATCAGAAACTATCATATTCATTTGGTGCTCGATTAACCACATTGCCACTTGTGAAATCTGGGCAGGAAATTCTTCAATCTCTATTCCATAAAAATGATCTATATCAATTTTTATTAGATTGGAGATTTCAGTAACCTGTTGACCTTTAAATAACTTTTTGATTATTTCTATTTCTAATAATCTTAATTCACGATAAGTAATTATAAGAAAATTTCCACATCCACAAGCAGGATCAAGGAAAAGTAATCTTGCAATTTTATTATGAAACTCTATTAGTTTTTTTGAATTACTTTTTACTTTCTCGAACTCTTCCCAAAGCTCATCAAGAAAAAGAGGTCTTATTAATTTTAGAATATTCTTTTCAGATGTATAATGGGCACCAAGATGACGACGTTCTTCTTCATACATTACACTTTGAAATAATGAACCGAATATTGCTGGGGATATTTTACTCCAATCAAGTATGCAACACTCTAATAAAGTCTTACGCATTTTGCTATCAAAGGCAGCCATTGATAAATTCTCTTTAAACAATTTACCATTGACAAAAGGAAATGCATTAAGGTCTTCATCAATATTAGATAGACGTTCTTCTCTTGGTTTATTCAGAATTTCAAATATTGCAGCTATATGAAATGCTAAATCGCTACCATCATCATTGGTTTTTTGTTCGATATAATCTTGAAAAATACCACGTTCGAAAATTCCTGTGTCATCTGCAAAAAGACAAAATAATAATCTCACGAGATACACTTCAAGATTATGTCCAACGTATCCAACATCCTTTAAACTATCATGAAGATTACCCATAAGCAGAGCAGCTTCAATATTGACAGGATCTTCTTCCTTATATATTTTTTTCTGATAACCAGCAATAAATCCAAAGTGTTTAACATTTTTAACAAGCTCTTTTAATTCAAACTCGTGCTCAACTTTTTCATCTAAATCATATATTTTAAATTTTTGAAAGTTACATACTATAATATATTTAGGTAATTCATGTTCTTTAAGTCCTGGGAAATAATCTACTGCTTGTTTGTATGCTCTTTCCAAATCTTTTCCTGCCGATTTATGTTCTACTAATAATTGACCTTTCCATAGAAGATCTATCTTTCCATCTTTCCTATCACCCTTTGTAACTTTTGTCTCAAAGGTTGCAACTCGTCTTCTCGATATTCCAAAAATATTAAAAAATTCATTCCAAAATGATTGTGCTTCAGCCTTTTCGCTTGTTTCGGTTTCCCATTCCTTAGAAAATTTTACAGCTCTTGTTTTGATTTCATTCCAACTTAATGACATTGTTCAATTGAGTTTATATGTCTTGCAGGAGTTCTTCCTGTCAGCTTAAAAATAACAATTCCCAAAACAAAAAAGACTCCAAAAGTCTTTTACAACTCAAAGAGCCTTTTCCCTGCCCGCCATTTTTTTTTGGCGGGTTTGTGTGTCTCACTTCTTAATTCAAAAATCGTTAATCGGTGTTCGTTATTCTTTGCGGCTCTGCGTGAAACCATTCAGGTGTGTCATAGATCCATACCGTGATACATATTAATAAGAAAAGTCACGGAATGGTCCGTGACTTGCCAGTGAAAATGAAAGGTTTAACATGATAAGGTTCATACCGCGCGCGGGAAGTAGAAACAGGTTATGATAGCACTGCCAATGTTACCAAGAAAGGAACCAGTACCACAACTTCACTTCAATCCAAAAATATAAGATATAAATAAACGCTGTTCGTTGTTTTGTATATCTACGTGTGGATAACGCTTGTATTTTCCCGTGCGGTGATATAATAAATACTCCAGCCCTATACTAAAGTTATCAAATATCCGAACCTGTAGGCGTGGTTTTATTATTCCGAGATAATCGTCTCCGTCAATGCCGTGGAGTGTATGCAGCCAATAAAGTAAATAACCGATATATAATCTTGCCCTGCCAATATTTAACATACCATCGAACTTACCGCTCAAACCCGTACCGAAGTTGTAGGACCTTAGAATTCCCATCGCTGCCGTATCAATATAATTATTATTACTTGCACCCAGCACGATCGCATTCAAATGCATAGATGTAACCAGTTCGGCATCGCCTATTTCCGGGAATTTGTAAATTATACCTCCGCCTATACTCTGAGCACCGATTTCATAAACGTTGTTCGACATATAATCATAATGCTGGAATATACCTACTAAAAATTCCTGCTTCTCCCTGAATATAAAATTCTTTCCGAATAACAGACCATAAGCATACATATAGCCAATCGGTTTATCCGTTCCAAAATTAACTCCAAGATTTAAAGTGAAAAAATCAAAAGGTTCTCTTTTTTTCTCGACAAAAGGTCTGCCATAAATGTAACGAAGATCTATTAAAAGATTCTTTTTACCTTCCCTGAGGTTTGTACCTTCTGCAACGTTATTAAACCCAAATGCGAGTACACCAACATTTTCTTCTCTGTCATATAGCTCGTCATTTGTCTTTTTATCTGTATGTCTGAATGATCTTCCTTGTATAAGCCTGTTAAACCCGCGTGCAGGATTTATAAGTGCGGCTAATATCTCACTGAATACTCTTTTGGAACCTCTTAAGCTTTCATCGATGATCAATGACGATATACGGTAAGTCATCTCACCAAGCATAGTTCCGCCAATGGATGTGGATATCCAATCATTAATAGCGGGAGGTTCATTCTCCATGAACAATTCCCACATCAAGCTGCCACCAAAAGCAAAAGGAATCGATTCCCAAAAACTATAACCGTTTGAGCGTGCTGTGTTAAAATATAAATTACCGTGGTAAGGGTGGGCAAATTGATTTGTAATGAAAGCATCATCATCCCAGACAAACCCGGTATCAAAATTATGTTGAATAGTTTTCCAGCTTATCTTAGCAAAATGCTCTCCCGTAATATAAGCGTTATTAGCACCTACTCCGAAGTTTAAACCTATCACCTCAGCAATTGGAATAAGTATCGAACTTTTAGGATTGAGACTATCACGCAAATCTTTGTTGAGTGATTTCTTAAACAAATGAGTATCACTTACTAAATCTTCAACATTGGGAACAGGTTGATCAATATGATTTCTTATGTCTGCTAAAAATGTTGTATCAACTTTAGTGAAACGACTCTGCGAAAAACAGTTAATGGAAGTTAATATGAACAGTAAGAAATATTTTAAGACATTCGGCATATTGATTAATTAATGTGTACTAAAATAAAGAAATCCCTCCAAGAATGATTAATTTTCCGAATTTATAAGTTTTATTTTCGCGAACGTCAAATCGTCTGCTGATACCGAAGCCTGCAAAGACTCTGAACATATCCGAGAATTTATATTCCCCTATGAACCTTCCCTGCAGAGCAAAATGTAACTTGCGGTCTTTGATCTTTTCTGTTTCCTCTTCAAAAATCTGTACATACCCAACATCAGGACATAGTTTGAATCGCTGACTTAAAGAAATATTGTATCCATAATGAAAACCTGCAGTAATTAGTTTCGAATCTCTTGAGACAACATGTTTGAAACCTACATCAAGAATGGAGTAAAATTTGTTTGCATTAAATTTTATTCCTGAATTTATAGTAGAAAAATTACTTCCGTAAGTGATCCATTCCAGACTCCCGTTTTCTACAGCAACATTAACCAAGCCGAGAGGAACACCTTCCTGTCTTTGGACAACATTAAAAAGACCGATCTGCAATCCCCTGCTGACTCTTGCAAAATTTCCTCCGCCAAATTGCAATCCATTCATATCAGAGGTGATGTTTGCAGGACCAAACTGAGCCCCCCTCATCGTTTTACCAACAAAGTTAAAAACACCTCCAACCTGCAACCCCTTTAATGAACCTCCAGTCAGGTTTGCATTCCCTAATTGAAAGAAACTCACATCGCCGCCGGTTATATTAAAGATAATAGCAATCTGCGACCCTGTGAAATTTCCCAGCACAAAATTATAAGCACCTACTACCTGCAAACCGTAAAAATCCCCGAAGACAAGATTAGCAAGACCCGCAGCCTCAAACCCTTTAACATTATTTCCGTGAGCATTAACGCCCCCTGTTAAATTAACACCGTTAAACTCTTCACCAATCCACGTATACCCACCGTTGACTTGCAGCCCATCCATACCATTATGAATGAGTGATGCTCCTAAACCGAGATTCACTCCTTTGATTGCTCCAATCCTTGTGTATAATAAAGAAAGACTAAAAAGTGTTGTGTCTTCCGATTGATTCATACTAACGGGATGAAACAAAGAAACATTTACAGGAATGAACTTCCCCTGGGAAAAAACATTCGTGTGGAATACGAAGAGCAATAATAATAAAACAATAACGCAATGAGATTTTTTCGATATACAAGGTAACTTCAGCAAAATAGACTTATGATAACCTTTTAATTTCGAATTGCTAAGACTTGAGAAGATTGTGACTTTAATATATTACAAATAACAAAAATATAAAATAACAAACAAAATATACTTTAGAAGATTTTCCATCTCCCTCGTAACGAAGCCCTGCTTCGGTACGCACGTAGTATAGGTTACGAAGCGGGGCTTCGTAACCAGAGGCAATAAGATTTGCATTAGATTTATTCTATTACTATCTGTTCACCAATCTCGAGGATCTTTACTCTTTCTTTATACTTTGTATCTTCTTTTATCAATTCCTCGAGAACATGTTTCGGTTTATTAGGTTCCGACAGCTCTGAAATAGTCCCAAAATGGAAAGGTATGAATAAAGATGCATTCGTATCATCAAGAATCTTTAAGGCACCTTTGGGATATACATGCCTGCCTTCTTTACCGAACTCCTCACAATCAATGCAGGGACCAATTGGAATTAATGCAATATCTATTTTATATCTTTCACCGAGAAATTTAAAAAACTTTTTATCATACCCGGTATCACCGGAGAAGTAAACCGTGAAACCATGATATTCAATAATGAATCCTGTAAATCCATTGCAACCCAAAATCAATCCATCGAGTCCGTATCTTCCTCCCCAGTGGTATGCTGCAACAGTAGTTATCCTCAAACTGTCGATTATTCTTGACTCTCCTATATAAATGTTTTTATCTATGTCAGCTCTTCTTAGTCTATGTAATTTAAAATCAAGATCAGGAAGAAACTCTTCGACACCTTCGGGAAAGACCAGGTTAGCCGCAGGAAATTTTTCCTCTAGTATTGCAAGGCTTCCCAAACTGCAGTGATCAAAATGAGAATGTGAGATTAATATGATATCACACTTTTTTACATCATCGATATCGATTCCCGGTTCAACAACTCTTTTATAAACGAGAGAAACATTATTTGTCAGGAAAGGATCAGTTAATATCACCTTATCATCAATCTGTATAAGAAAAGTTGCATGTCCGACCCATAAAATAGAAAATCGAACATCATCTCTAATCGGATCCTTTAACTTTCCATTAACTTTCGCAGGTTTGGTAAATGTCCTTGAAACATTTTTCAGAACATCATTGAAGTGTACACAGCTTATGTTACAAAACAAAACGAGAAAGAGGGATAGGGGAAAAAAATATTTCTTATAAAAGATTTTCAATTTTAAACTGACAATTCGAAAAAAATTCGCTTAGAATATCCTTCAGAAAGTAGTAGGGGGTTCAATATTTTGAACCCCTACATTGATACACTTATGTGTTATTTTCAACACTAAATTTCCCTTGTTGCTAAGCCCTGCTTAGCGACTTAATGATATTTCGATACGAAGCGAGCTTCACATCGAGCGAAACAATTTCTACAACCCCTTATCAGTCTTATATCAAAAATTCCAACCATTTTTTGTTTTATTAAACGAACCATATATATTCTCTATAGAAAGTTAAAATCACAAATGGAAAAGACTATCGATACACTTCCCTTCTATGAGCAATGGAGTAAACCTCAACTATTTTTCTTTTATCTTCAATTTCGTATAATATTCTATAATCACCAACTCTAATTCTGAATCCCACATCTCCTCGAAGCTTTTTAGTATTGCTAGGACGTGGATTTTCTTTAAGTGAGAAAAGACGTGATAAAATTCTCTTATATATGTTTTCAGGAAGGTTGTCTAATTCTTTTTCTACAGACTTTTTTAGTAATACTTTATAAGCCATTGGTCAATACTTTTTACGCTTTTCTGCTACATATTCATCCAATGAACGCGATGGCTCATTTTTTCTTTGTTTAATAATAGTAATATCAATTAAATCTTCCATAAAATCACTATCAGTTAATAGTTTGCTTATTATCGCTTCCTTTTCTTTTTTTGACATTGATTTAAACGCAGTATAAAAAACTTCTGCTGTTGCGTTAGCAGTCGACATCATATTTAATACTCCTATTTTATGTAATATTGAATAATAATTTTTCTACAACCTCTTATCCGTCCTGTAAAGAAAATTCCTTATGATTTTATCTTTTGTTTCTACAAGCTCTTTTGGTGTGCCGTGAAAATATATCTTTCCTTCATGCATCAGTGCTACCATATCTGCCACATCGTAAACGCTAAAAATATCGTGCGTCACAACTATAGATGTTACTTTCAACTTTTCAGCTAAATCTGTAATCAGGTCATCGATTGCATCAGCCATAACAGGGTCAAGACCTGTCGTTGGCTCATCGTAAAGTACATACTCGGGATTAGTAGCAAGCGAACGTGCGAGCGAAACTCTCTTTTTCATTCCACCGGAGAGGTCGGCAGGTTTCATTTTCTGCGCCCCGGGTAAACCCACAAGCTCCAGTTTTTCTTCAACCACCTTCTCAATCTCATCGAGTGTCATATTTGAATTTTCTTTTAAAGCAAGCCCGATGTTCTCATCTACAGCGAGCGAATCGAACAATGCCGACCCCTGGAAAAGGAAACCGAACTTTGCTCTTAATTTGTAAATCTCCTTTTGCTTCATTTTCACAATATCTCTGCCCTCAATAAATATCTCACCTCTATCCGGTTTCATAATTCCGATAATATGCTTAAGAAGAACTGATTTACCACAGCCGCTTCTCCCGATAACGACAGTCGTTTTTCCTTTCGGAATAACGAGATCGACTCCCTTTAATACCTCGTTATCATCAAAACTTTTATGAAGGTCTTTAATCTCAATCAATTAATGCAATAATTTTGTTTCTGGTTAAATCTAAAGTAGTGTAATTCAATTTCAAAATAAATTAAATAATAAAACTTTAAACAAATTTATAACACACAAGTTTTATGAACTTATTGTGTCATATTAGAGTTAAGATTAGATATAAATTAATAAAGCCTATATGTTATTCACTACTATCAAAGAAGTTATATTTCTATATTATGCAATTCTTTTTTTGAATGATAAGTAATTTTATTAATAAAATTTATTTTAAAGATAACGTATAAACACTCATGACATACATAAGATACTTTCTTTTTATAATTTTTCTAAATTTTATATTGCTCATTTCGATTAATTCCTCTATTGCACAACAAGGAAATGGCAGTGTAAAAGGTTATGTGATTGATAATGAAGCTAACGAACCAATCGAATCTGCAGCAGTTTCATTGTACAGTAATAAAGATTCGTCTCTTGTAAAAGGAATGGAAACAGATAACAAAGGAGAATTTATTCTTACGGATGTTCCTTTTGGAAGTTATTACCTTGAAGTTAACATGGTCGGATACAATACAGCTATCGTAAAAGGATTAATGCTTAATCCAAATAACAAAGAGATAAATTTAGAAACGATAACATTAAAATCAGGCATAACCGAAACTGAAGAAATCTTAGTCGAAGGTGAAAAAAGTTTCATTGAATTTCATCCTGATAAAAGAGTATTCAACGTTGGGCAGGAACTCACAACTAAAACAGGTACTGCAACTGATGTATTAAGTGAAATCCCCTCTGTTACTGTTGATTCTGACGGGAACGTAAGTTTGCGGGGCAGTGAAAATGTAAAGATATTAATTGACGGAAGACCTTTCGGACTTGATGGTTCTAATCGCTCAGAAATATTAAAACAGATTCCAGCAAGTGAAATTGAAAGTATTGAACTAATAACCAATCCTTCGGCAAAATATAATCCCGAAGGAACATCCGGAATTATTAATATTGTTCTCAAAAAAAATAAAGAACAGGGTTATAATGGAAACCTTTCATTAAATTTAGGGACAGGTGATAAATATACTGGCTCAGCTAATATAAATTTAAAAAATAGCAGGTTTAATTTATTTGCAAACTACAATTACCGACTTCGTAACTCTGACCGTTCAAGTTCGCATTTCAGAGAAAATTTTTCTAACAATTCAATTTCATTCACCGAACAGGTTGAAACAGGAAATTCAAGACGAAACTCACATCTTTTAAAAGCTGGTCTTGAATATAGTATAAACGATAAGAACACAATCGGAATATCATCTGTCTATAGCGATAGATCACGCAAGAGATTTGAGAACTCAGAGACAAAAGAGCTTGATAGTTTCAATAACATCGTAACACAATATTTGAGAAACAACGATGAAGATGAAGATGGTTACCACCTTGATTTCTCGCTAACGTATGCGAGTAAGTTTAAAAAACCAAAGCAATTATTGACAGGTGAAGTTTCTTATTCACGTTCGAGTGAAAATGAGAATTTAATATCCCGGCAAACTGATATAGTACCAACAAATACTACTCCGGAGAAAGATAACGATTATGAAAAAGACATAACGAATGATATAAACATTCAGCTTGATTATGTTCATCCGTTTAGCAAGGATTCAAAACTTGAAACAGGCTTTAGAAGCATTTTCCGAAATAGTGATAATGATTTTAGAACAGAATATTATGATTACATCCAGAATAAATTCATAACCGACACAAACCGAACTAATCAATTCATTTACAGTGAGCTTATCAATGCGTTTTATGGATCATACACAGGTAGTATTAGTAATTTCGGATATCAACTCGGAATCAGGTTGGAACATACTAATACCGATGGTGAACTCGTAACAACAAATGAAGCATTTAACGATAATTACTTAAGTGTCTTCCCGAGAGCAAGTATATCACACAAATTAGGCACCTCACAAGAATTACAGGTAAGCTATAGCAGAAGAATAAACAGACCTCGCTTAAGATTTCTGAATCCATTCCCGAATTCATCCGATCCGCTCAATATTCGAAAAGGAAATCCACAACTTAAACCTGAGTTCATTGATTCGTATGAATTGAGTTATTTGCATTACTTTAATTCATCGGTTGTGACTCCGA
>JADHVP010000081.1 GCA_016783945.1 Ignavibacteria bacterium | reverse complement strand
CCTGAATCAGAAACAAAGTTTTTTGTAAAAGCTTTTGATGCAAAAATTACTTTTATAAAAAATGAAAAAGGTGAGGTTACAGAATTAATTTTTCATGCAGGTGGAAATGAAATACCAGCAAAGAAAATAAAATAGCTTGGTTTCATTACACGTCATTGGTTATTTTACCAACTTCTTTGTGCCTTCGTGTCTAAGCAGTAAACGTAAAAATTAAAAAGTATTTCCAATCCCAAATTGAATTGTGTATTTATCTCCAAGGTGTGCTCCTTTACCGAAGAGCCAATTTGATCCTCCATCGGGTCCCGGTTGAGGGTCATAAAGTTTGAGTCCTAGATCGAGTCTAATAGGTCCAATAATAGTGTAATATCTTAGACCACCTCCAATCGCTAATGCAATTTCGTTTAGCTTAAACTTCTGAATTTCTGTCCAGACGTTACCATAATCAAAGAAAGTCACAAAGCCTAAGTCTTTGAATAGTCCTTTAGTTTTCATAAAAGGTTTAGTCCTGTGTTCTAATGAACCCTCGATTATAAAATTTCCACCGAATCTTTTATATGGTATAATGCCCAGCTCCATTGCACCCCATCCTCTTACGCTTGTACTTCCCCCACAGACAAACCTTGCTTCTGTAGGAATGTAGTCCCATTCAATCTCCTGTTCAAGTTCATTAAACTGAATCTTATTATCTCCGTATTCGAATAATGAGCCTGTTAGAAATTTAGTGGCAAGTACTGAGTTTGATATGTTATCCGGGAATCTTGATATATTAAAATAAAATTTATTTAGCATAGTAAGTTTAAAATAACTTACAGTTGAAACCTTTAAGATTTTTTTTAATAAACCTCCTATTAATCCACTTTCCTCTATAGAATATACCTGTATATAACCGTATGATGGAAATATAAAATCGTTTGTGTTATTATGAACAGCTGAAAAACCCAGAATGGAAGAGAAGATATCGATGTTTGCATCAGCAGGTATGACTATTTCATTAGAATCAGGTTCTCTAATATCTTCTGTAAAGGTTATTCTTACGTTCTCAATTTTCCAATCCAAAATAAGATTATTTATATAAGTATAAGTCGGTAATTCATAGTTTACACTAAATGTGTTTGCAATTCCGCTTATCCTGATTGAATCCTCTGAGAATATAGTTGCTCCAAATTTATAGTTACCCGTTAAGTAATAATTGTTGAATATGTATGGCTGGGAAATTTGTGCCGAGAGATCAAATCCGTAAATATCGATGGAGTGAAAGAGTCCTTTAATTTCGGAAGTAAAAGTCCTTCCACCACCGAAAAAATATCTGTCAATAAAAGCAAAACCAGCACCACCATAAAATCGTTTGTATACTTCATATCCGAATATCTCTGGGGAAAATTCGTATTTATTTGTTAGTATAACATTAATCTTGAAATTAATTACGTGGTCAATTGTATCAATATTATCTATCTGGATTCTTCCGTTTTCGATAATAGATATTTTACTGATCCTGTTCTCGCTCTTAACTAATTTCTCTTTGCTGTAAGTCTCGTTTTCTTTATAAACTAATTCTCTTGAGATGTCGTGCTTTGATATATTGTATTTATTGTTTTCGATATTGATTTTTGTTCTACCAAATTTAAATTTACTCCCGGGTTTAAAGACCAATATTAGATTCAGTTTATGTTTGAGATCAGGATTTTCGGAAATTATTTTAATTACTTCGGGAGGTTCTGAAGAAGCGTTTGCGTAACCATTGTTATGAAAAATGTTTATTAATCTGAAAATTTCTTTGTTAAGATTATTTCTTGAATAAGGTTGGTGTATAGCAATGTCAGGAGTGTTTTCTTTAAAGATAATATTTATCAAATCACTGTTTAGATTATCAAGTCCGATATATTTTATTTTATTTATATCGTATCTACTATTTTCATGAATAATAAAAGTTTCAGTAACTTCGATATCTTTGTGATTCATTACCAAAGAAGTGTCTACTATGACATCCCAAAATCCATTATCGAAATAAAACCTCTCGATTCTTTCTGCATCGAGGACAAACTCTTCTCTATCGAAATATTCTTCGTTGCTTGACTTGATTACATCTAATATTTTATCATCGTCAAATGATTGTGTCCCTTTGAATTCAATCTTAACGTCTTCGATCTCATATTTTTCAATTTCGAATTTCGTCTCATTTTGAGCAAGGAGATACGATGATAGAAACAATAGGTTTGCAATAATTAATATCTGATATTGAAAAGTTTTTTTTATCAAATGAGTTTTATAAAAAAGCCCAATAATCAAAAGAATTATTGGGCTTCTAATTCTGAAAAGTATGATTTAAAAATCTTTATTTTCTTCATCATAGAAAAAGTCTTCATCTGTAGGATAATCTAACCAGATTTCTTCAATACTTTCATAAGGATCATCAGTTTCCTCAATTTCCAGCAAATTATAAATAACTTCGTTAGGCGCTCCGGTTCTTATTGCATAATCGACCAATTCTATTTTATTTGCAGGCCACGGAGCATCATCAAGATAAGATGCCAGTTCTAAAGTCCATACCATATATTTTTTCCTCCAGATACGTTAAATAATTTTATAATTACTTTTTTAATTTCAAAATTTCTAATCTCTTAATCGTGGATCTAAAGCGTCCCTTAAACCTTCACCAATAAGATTGTATGCTACAACAGAAATAAAGATCATTAATCCCGGAAATATTGCAAGCCACCAGGCGTTAGGAGCTGTTCTTCCTTCGTTTATTAAAGAACCCCAGGTTACTGTCGTTGCCGAAACTCCCAATCCAAAAAAGCTCAATGCCGCTTCAATAATGATAGCATGAGAAATTGCAAATGCAGCTGATACTAAAACAGGAGCAATCGAATTTGGTAATACGTGACGGAAAATAATTTTTCTTGTTGGGAGACCTACTGCATTTGCAGCAAGGATATATTCCATATTCCTTACTTTTAATACTTCTCCCCTTATTAGCCTTGCTTCCCTTGTCCACACAGTCAAACCTATAGCTAACATTACGTACCAAATACTCGAACCATAAATCGCAACTATTACAATTATAAGAAAGAACAAAGGGAAAGTCAACATGATCTCAATAAATCGTGAAATAGTAATGTCAACTTTACCTCCATAATATCCTGCGATTGATCCTAATATTACACCAATAAAAGCTGCGATACCTGCCGCAACGAATCCAACTGATAATGATATTCTCGAACCATGTATTAATCCGGATAAGAGATCTCTCCCGACCTGGTCTGTTCCCAGGTAATGATCTCCGCCTGGTTTAATTAAGCTGTTTAATAAATCTACTTCCCTGGCACTATAAGGAATCGGAGGCCAGACTACAGATTCCAATTTGTTTTGGTCCTCTAATTTTTTCCAGTTTATGTTTATTAATTCCGGCGGTTCCCATTTTGAGATTCCAAGACCAACTAAGTAATCTTTGATAACAGGAAAATATGTTGTCCCGTTATATTTTACATACAATGGTTTATCGTATGCAAGAAAATCTGCAAATAGAGCCATAAGAATGAAAAAAATTACCACATAAACTGAGATAACAGCCATTTTATTTTTTTTGAACTGCTTCTTTACAAGTGATGCATAAGACTCGCCAGGTCTATCTTTATCAAGTAGATCTTGATTTTTGATTTCATTAATACTCTCATTGTATCTTTTCTTTGAATATATTAAGATATCTTCCTTATGTTTATCTGTGTTCATTAAATGTTTAGAAAGTAATGAGTATTATATTAAACAGTTTTTTTATCAAATGCAATTCTTGGATCTACAAAAGCATATAGAATGTCCACTATTAAGACTCCAAGAACTGTTAAAAATGAAACCAACACAAGTTGAGCCATTATTAACGGATAGTCTCTGTCAAATATTGCTTGAATTCCAAGCTGACCTATTCCCGGTAAAGAGAAGATTGTCTCTATTATAAAACTCCCGCCAACCATTGCAGGAAGTATTCCCGCAAGCAGTGTCAATATTGGAATCAATGAATTCCTTAATGCATGCTTATATATAACTTTCTTATCGGATAAACCTTTAGCCTTCGCAGTTCTTATATAATCCTGGCGTATAACTTCCAGCATAGAACTCCTCATTTGTTTTGAAAGAAAAGCGAAGCTTCCAAAACTCAAAATCGTTACCGGTAAAAACAAATGCATTATCCTGTCTTTTATCTGGGCAAAGAATCCCATGTAATCATACGTTAATGATTGTACTCCCGAAGTGGGGAATATTTTAATGTATTCAACGTTGCACAAAAAAACGATTGCAAGAGTTGCTATCCAGAAATTTGGCAGTGAGTATAATATAAATAAAATGACAGTGGAAGATTTATCCCAGAATGAATATTGTTTTACAGCACTGTATATTCCAATCGGTATTGCCACTAAGTATATTAAACAGATCGAAGCTAACTGTATGCTAATTGTTAAAGGTAGTCTCTCTAAAATTTTATCGATAACAGGTCTGTCATCTTTAAACGAATTCCCGAAATCTCCTTGAAGCATGTTCACCATCCAGATGTAATATTGCTCTGGTAGAGGTTTGTCTAAACCAAATTTCTTTTTGTAAAATTTCTTCGCCTGTTCATTTATTACATTCTTGCTGTCGGCTAATTGTCCTTCCATAGTTTTGCCAACCTTCATCTCTGTTGGATCCCCGGGGGCAAGCCTGCAGATAAGAAACGTAATCATTGAAATTGTAATCAATGTTGGTATGAAAAGCAAAACTCTTTTTACTATATATTGAAACATGCTTATATAAAATTAATCTGCAAAGTAATAACTAATTACTTTTATATTTTTGGTCTTGTGTAGATGTCCACCATTCATTTGTTTTATGTGGATATGGATGAGCATACCACCTTGTATTTCTGAATCTATTGCTCGTTGCAAATTTCCCCGATGAAGACCACAGAAAAGTGTATGGCTGGTCTTCATAAATTATTTCCTGCCATCTATAAAGCATTTCATTTCTTTTATCTTCGTCAAACTCTGTTCTGAGGTCTACTAATATCTTGTCGCTTTCAGGATTGTTATAGCTTATATAATTACTTCCTTCATCGGATGCTTGTGATGAGTGAAAAATCTGGTATGGATCCGGGGGAGTATCAGAAAGAACCCATCCGCCATAGCAGGCATCAAAGTCGTGTTTATCTAATTTATCAAGGAACACAGACCATTCGAAATCCTGAATGTCAGCTTCTATACCGATTTTTTTTAAAGATTCAATGACGACTAACATTATCTGTTTCCTTGAGGGATTCTGATTATTAATAAAGGTAAATTTAAAATCAATCTTCTTACCATCGATTACCTTATCTAAAACACCATCTCCATCAGTATCTTCCCAACCAGCTTCTTTGAGTAATTGCTTTGCTTTTTCAAGGTCGTAAGGAATAGGGGGAAGGTCTTTATTCAAAAATTCACTTTTATAGTAGACGTGTGATTGTATAGGGACTGCTAAACCGTACAAAAGTTTATCTACTATCGATTTACGGTCAACGCAATGACTCAAAGCCATCCTTACTTTCTTATCTGCGAAAAATGGTCTTTCTTCATTCCATGCAATATATGCATAAACCGGTCTCCCCACAATCGCTTTCTTAAGATTGTATTTTTCTGGATTCTTAAGATTTTCTACGAAGTCCATATTTCTTATGACAGCCATATTATCAATTTCACCATTTTTGATTGCGGTTAAAGCAGCTGTTTGATCTTGAATGGTTTTAAATATAAGTTTATCTGGATAGTTTGGTATGCTATTTTTGTTCCAGTAGTTTTCATTTCTTGTTAAGGTAATAGCCTGACCGGTTACCCACTTCTCAAGTTTGTAAGGACCGCTTCCGATGACATATTTTGGGTCTCTTGAGACTTCTTGAGAATTTATAAAGTCAGCAAATTTCTGCAGATCAGGATATTTTTCCGGATCAAATGTCTTGGAGGCTTCATCGAGCTTTTCAAAGGTGAAGTTGTCTGTAACGCCGTCCTTGTCTAAAATATGTTTTGGAAGAATTTCCAAATCTCCGATAGAATAAATTGCTCCATAATAAGGCTTATGCATTGTGAATCGAACCTTGTATTTATTTCCATCAACAAGTTCAACATTCTTTATATCAATAAAATAATTTCTTTTTGCCTGAGCATCGGTAAAAGGATTTTTGATTACTTTCATCGAGAAGATGACATCTTCTCCTGTCAATGGTTGACCGTCCGAAAAATGCACATCATCTCTTAATTCGAAAGTATAGGTGAGTTTATCTTCACTAATTTCCGGCATATCCTTCGCAACTGAAGGTTTTAATTTATAAGTTTCTCTATTAACCGGGAGCAATTTATCAAAAATATAATTACATATTTCTGTTGCTGTTGCATCGTTCGAAACTATCGGGTTTAATTTTTCAGCGTCTGCTAATTCCTGTTGTATTACCCAGTCACCCTTTACTGCGTCTTCAATGTCGGGCGGCATTAACGGAGTTTCTTTAGTATCTGTTTCCGTTGTTTCTGATGTTTCCTGCTTTTGTCTTCCACAAGAGTAGATAATGAAAGAGACACTTAAGATTATTAATAATACTAAATTGAGCTTTTTCATTTTTTTTATTTTATGTTCTAAGTTATTTTTTAAATTATTCAAAGTCGTGTTCGAAGTACTTTACTATTCTATCGTATTTATCTCCTTTTTCTTTCATCTCTTTAAATTCTTTATTAGTTTTAATCTGATCGTGAAGTCTTTCACCAAACACCATTGCTGCATCATATCCATAATGCTTACAGAGGTAATTGAGAGCAATAACCTCTGAAATAACTGTGATATTTTTCCCGGGAAATATTGGGAGGTTTATAGTTTCAACCTCTACTCCAAGAATATTTGAGATATCACAATTTAAACCAGTTCTATCGTATGATTTTTTATTATCCCATGTTTCAAGTTCTACAATTACTTCAACTCGTTTTTGAAAACGTATTGCTCTGATTCCAAAAATCTTTCTGACATCAATGATACCAAGTCCCCTGACTTCCATAAAGTGTTTTACTAAAGATGTACCGGAGCCCATTAAGACACTTTCTGCCTTTTTTGATATTAACACTATATCATCGGCAACAAGGCGATGTCCTCTCTCAATGAGGTCGAGGGCTATTTCGCTCTTTCCAATACCAGATTTTCCGCAGAACAAAAGACCTACTCCGTAAACATCCACGAACGAACTATGAAGCACTACTTGTAAAGAAAACTGGTCGTCTAAGAAGTCGCTTACGAAATAAGAAAACCTTGTTGTTTGATAAGGAGTTCTGAATACGGGGATGTCTCTTTCGTCAGCCAAAGATATGAATTCTGGGGGAACATCATTATTGTTTGTTATTATCACACATGGTACATCAAAAGATAAATACTTCTTTAAGGTCTCATACCTTGCTTTATCATTCAATTGATACAGATATTTGACTTCTGTGTTTCCAAAAATCTGAATTCTGTTGTATGTAAATAAATCTACGTAACCAGCTAATGCAAGTCCAGGTCTGTGAAGATCCTTATCTATTATAACTTTTTTAGGATTAATGTCTTTCGATGAAATTTTTGTTAACTTGAACCTGTTCTTGCATTCATTATAAAAGAAATCAACTGTGATGGATTCCTTTTTAATTTCTTTTATTTTTTTAAATCTGTCAGACAATAGTTTATCTATATTGTTTTGTATACTTCTTTACTTGTTTTATGCTTGAGTGATTTGTTTTTGTCTTTGTATTTGTAAAGCTGTGTTTCTATTTTTTCAACTGCTTTGTCAACTGCTTTTGTGAATTCGTCAGACATTTCTTTCGTAGTAAGAATCTTATCTCTTAATTTTATTTTTACTTCACAATATTTATTGTTTGTTGAAGGTTTTTCAAATGAAAGAACAACATCAGCAAAAATTATGTCTTCATTATATTTACCGAGAAGTTCTATTTTATCGTTAGTATATTTTTGGAGTGAGTTTCTTGCCTTGAAGTGTCTTGCGGTGATGTTAATTTTCATGATGTGATTTTATTGTTTTTAGAAAATTATAGTGTTTTTCGTAACGGTACATAATTTTTGCGAATATGCAAAACTATCTTTATAAATTCAACTAATAAAAACGATAAATAAGTTTTTACACTTTTCTTAAAAAAGAATAGATGTTAAGACGAGACATGAACAAAAAGTAGGAAGCTCAAATGTTTAATCCACTGCTGGAACGGATTTGATTAGTTCTATTGGTTAAGATATAAAATAAGGAACTTCTTATGCAATAGGAAAATGTTTCATTTAATATTTTACTATGAATCCAACTTAAAAATAAATATTTACACTTTTTAAAAATTCTAATTACCTTATTTTTGTTAAGAAGTTTTCATTAACTATTTAATCAGTTATAATCCTTGGAAAAAGAACCACCGACTTATGATTATATAATCGCAAGAAGAACGTATGCCACTATATTACTAATAACTTTTGTTTGGTGTTTATTAATTTTTACAGCCCCGGCTTTTTGGTACTTGGGTGATGTGTTTGCTGAAATTTCATCTTTTATTTACTATGCTTTTTCAACGACCTGTCACCAGCTTGACAGCAGGTCATTCCATATCTTCGGATATAAGATGGGTGTATGTTCAAGGTGTACTTCTATATATATTGCTTTTCTTATAGGAACAATTGTTTATCCTTTTTTTAAAAGAATCGATAATGTTAAGCTTCCTTCGATTTGGTATTTACTAATTGCAGCGGGTTCGCTTCTTGTCGATTCTTCTTTGGAGATATTTAATTTTCAGGATAATACTTTTCTATCAAGATCGGTTACCGGGTTTATACTCGGATTTGTACTACCTTTTTATTTAATACCTGGTTTTGTCAATTTTGTACAAGAGGTTGTTTCTTTTTTTAAAGATAGTTACGATAAAAAAAATGCTTAATAAATAAACAATCATGAATCCTCCTCCTAATAGATTGCTTCCAATTGTTTTCGGAACTCTTGTAATGACATTCGTTTCTGTGTTCCCGGTTCTAAATTTGATAAACCTGTTCTGCTGTGCTGGTATATTGTTAGGTGGACTTGCGGGAGTATTTTTTTATAACAAACAAATTCAAAACACACAGATTGAGCTGACCACAAAAGACGGTGGTATAATTGGTTTGCTGTGCGGTATAGTATCTGCAATATTAGTCTCAGGAATCAATTTGTTATTAACATTATTTTCAGATGTAAATCCAATTAATGAAGCATATGATTTTATAAATAAACTTGGACAGGAAGTACCTCCCGAGGTCACCGAAACTATGGATAAGTTTTCAGACGAGTTTAACCAATATGGATTTTCACCAACACTTTCTATTCTGTCGCTGGTAATGAACTTGATAATCTATCCTTTATTCGGAGCCATCGGTGCAGTGATTGGAGTTTCTATTATTAAGAAAAGGCAGAAGAGTTGACTTCTTTTTCCTTACAGAAAATCACATCCAAAGAATCCTGGAAAATTAGAGGAATTATTTTTGGGATAGTAGCGATGGGTTTAGTGACAGTTTATGTTTCTCCATATCAATTGTTTTTTTATTTCCTCGATAGTGATTTTGCTAAAAGCAATCAGTCATATTGTCTTTTCATAAATATTACGGGATTGCCATGTCCGTTCTGTGGTTTATCGAGAAGTTTTCGAGGATTGGTCAATTTGAATTTCGAAGATTGTTTATACTATAATCCATCTTCAATATTTTTATTCCTGTTTGGAGGTCTGGTTATAATATCAGTTTTTATTTTGAGTTTATTTAATTATAAAATATCGGTTAGTAAAGTAAATAAACTCTGGTTTGTTTTGTTAATGTTCTTAATTGTCGAATGGATTATTAATATTATCTTTGGTCACCATTGAATTTTATAAATGAAATGTTGTTTAAATCAATAATGCTTTGAATGTAAAATTATTTAAATTTATCTTACAAAATAATAAATTTTATCAAAATCTTAATTAATGTTTGAATACTCTGGAGCTATACATATGCATTCGATTTATTCGGATGGAACGGGAACGATAGAAGATATTGCAGCTTATGCCAATGAAACCGATCTTGATTTTATTATTCTAACGGATCATAATAATCTGAAAGCAAAGGAAGAAGGTTACGAGCGGTGGTTTAACAATACGCTGGTGATTATCGGGTGCGAAATTAATGATATGCAGAATAAAAACCATTACCTTGCATTTGGAATAGATGAGATAGTTGGTACTTATAAAAAGATGTCATGCGGAGACCTCGGTTGTGTGCTATCAGCTATTGAATATATTAACGCAATAAAAAATAAAGGGGGTGTTGGTTTTATTGCACATCCCTTCGAAAAAAGAACTCATATTCCTGACCATCCGGCTTTTCCATGGCTTGAATGGGATAATAAAGATTTTAACGGGATTGAAATTTGGAATCATATGAGTGAATGGACGGAAGGACTTTCGGATAAAAACAGGATTCAAAGGTTTTTACATCCGTTGAAGTCTATAGTTGCCCCGGATGAAAAAGCTGTAAAGATTTGGGATGAACTGAATAATAATCGTAAGGTGGTTGCTATTGGTAGTGTTGATGCCCATGCACATAAACAAAGTGTTGTAGGTTTTTTTGAAGTTGAAATTTTCCCGTATAAAATTTTATTCAAATCAGTTCGCACACATGTGTTCATAGATAAAGAACTTAACCTGGATTGTAGAAAGGGTTTTGAGCACGACAAGAATCAGGTTATCAAAGCATTAAAAGAAGGTCACTCATTTATAGTTAACCATTATCACGGCAATGGTAAAGGATTTCGTTTTTATGCAGAGTATGATGGGGGTTTTTATAATATGGGTGATGAGATACACTTTGACAAAAGTAAAAATAAAATGATAACTTTTAAAACATACCTTCCCAAAGAGGCTAAGATTAAATTGATTAAGAATGGGAAATGTGCAGATGAAATTGAAGGTCTTAATAGTATCTGGGATAGTAATGAGATAGGTAATTACAGGATTGAGGGCTGGCAAGGTGATAAAGGCTGGATATTCTCAAACCACATTCGTGTTGTAGATGTAAATAAGAAAAGTTAGTTTGTAAATTATTAATGAAAATAAAAACGTTAAACAAGAAAGACTCAAGTCTGCTAAAAGAAAAATCTATTCGAGCTAATTGCGGGGTGTTTGGTATTTTCAATCATCCTGAAGCGGCAGTCATGACTTACTATGGACTTCACTCACTTCAGCATAGAGGACAGGAGTCTGCGGGTATTGTAACTTCGGAATATATTTCCGAAAAAAATAAATACCATTTCAATATTCATAAAGAGCATGGACTTGTGTTTGACGTTTTTTCTGATCATGAACTACTAACCGATGTGTTAAGAGGAGATTCTGCAATAGGACATAATAGGTATTCTACAACCGGATCATCTGATAAAAGAACAAACATTCAACCACTTAAGGTGATTTATAAAGATGGAAACATTGCACTTTCTCATAATGGTAATCTTACCAATACCAGACCTCTAAGGAATATGCTTGAAGATGAAGGTACGATCTTCCAAACGACAACAGATAGTGAGTTATTATTGCATCTTATAGCAAGGAGTAAGGAAAAAGATATTGTTAATAAAATTCTGGATACTTTTTCACAGGTAAAGGGAGCATATTCGATTTGTATTCTTACCGATGGTAAACTTTTTGCTGCGAGAGATCCTTATGGTATTCGACCTTTAGCTCTTGGAAGACTCGATGATAGTTTTGTTTTTGCTTCGGAGACAACCTCCTTTGATATTATAAATGGTGAGTATTTAAGAGATGTCGAACCGGGAGAGTTAATTATGATTGACAGAGATGTAATAAAAAGTAAGGAAGTCAAATCATTCAAGTTAGGAGAAGTAAGAAAATACAAACATTGTGTTTTTGAGTTTATATATTTTTCACGACCCGACAGTACAATATTTGGAAATAAAGTCGATAAGGTTAGACGGAAGATTGCTAAAAACCTGGCTTTAGAAAGTCCTCCTCCCGGGAAGGAT
>JADHVP010000080.1 GCA_016783945.1 Ignavibacteria bacterium | reverse complement strand
TAGTTTCCAGAGGGCCCATGAACATTTCAAACAGTCTCATCGAATCGGCTCCGAATTTTTTTACTACATTATCAGGGTTTATAACGTTTCCTCTTGACTTGCTCATTTTAACTCCATCTTCTCCAAGAATCATTCCCTGATTAAAGAGTTCTGTGAATGGTTCATTCTCCGAAACATAACCAAGATCGTATAAGACTTTATGCCAGAACCTTGCATAGAGTAAATGAAGCACAGCGTGTTCTGAACCACCTATATACAAATCGACAGGCATCCAGTATTTTTCTTTTTTGAGGTTACATAATTCTTTTTCATTAAAAGGGTCTATGAATCTTAAATAATACCAGCATGAGCCAGCCCACTGTGGCATCGTGTTTGTTTCTCGTTTTACTTTCTTCCCGGTTTCTTTATCACCTGTATTTACCCAATCATTTATCGAAGCGAGTGGAGATTCTCCCGTTCCGCTGTGTTCGTAAGAACTTACTTCCGGTAATGTGAGAGGTAATTCACTTTCATCGAGAGCTTTATACGTTCCGTCATCGAAATAAATAATCGGGAATGGTTCTCCCCAGTATCTTTGTCTTGAGAATAACCAATCTCTGAGTTTGTAGTTTACGCTTCCCTTACCTAAGTTATTTTTTTTAAGCCAGGAAATAATTTTCTCTTTAGCTTTTTTTGTTGATAACCCGGTTAGGAATCCAGAGTTAATTGAATAACCCTCTCCGGTAAAACAGGTTTTGCCGCTTTTTACTTTTTCTACATATTCTTTAAATCCGTTCGATGATTTTCCATTCAGGTTTTGTAAACCTTTCCCGGATATTATTATCTCGCCACCGCATTCTGATTTGATTTTTTTGAAAGCAGTGTCTTTTAGATTTTCAGGGATTACAACAGGAGCTATAGCAAGTTTAAATTTTAATGCAAACTCCATATCTCTTTCGTCATGTCCCGGTACGCTCATAATTGCCCCGGTTCCATACGAGGCGAGAACGTAATCGGAAATCAGGATTGGAATCTCTCTGTTGTTTGCAGGATTGACAGCGTGAGCTCCCGTGAATTCACCTGTTTTAATTTTTGCAAGGTCTGTCCTTTCTAAGTCAGATTTCTTTGCAGCTTCTTCCACATATTTTTTAACCTTATTCCTGTGTTCTTCCGTTGTGATCTTTTTGACCAGTTCATGTTCTGGTGAGAGAACCATATATGTTGCACCGAATAAGGTGTCGGGTCTTGTGGTGAAGACCTCGATTGATTTATCTTCTTCGAGATTTTTACTTTTAATTACAAATTTTATTAAAGCCCCCTCGCTTTTTCCAATCCAGTTACGCTGCAGTTCTTTTATGCTTTGGGGCCATTTAACCTCATCGAGATTGTCTAATAATCTTTCGGCGTATTTAGTAATTCTTAGTTTCCACTGCTTCATCGGACGTTTGTAGACAGTGTAGCCTTTTTCAAGCTGTTCGGGAACTTCTTCATTCGCAAGCACTGTGCCAAGTTCGGGACACCAATTAACGGGGTCGTTTGCTATGTATGCAAGCCGGTTTGAGTTTATAAAATCTGTTTTCTCTTTTTCGTTTAGACCTTTAGGTATCTTTAGTTCGGATATCGGTTTTGCTTTATTCTTTTTTCCGTCGTAATATGAGTTATATAATTTGAGGAATATCCATTGTGTCCATTTGAAATACTTTTCATCAGTGGTGCTTACCTCTCTATCCCAGTCGTAAGAAAAACCAAGAGATTTAATCTGCGTTCTGAATCTATTAATACACTCCTCGGTTCGCTTTTTAGGGTGTGTCCCCGTCTTGATTGCGAATTGTTCTGATTGTAAACCGAAAGCATCCCAGCCCATTGGGTGAAGGACGTTGTATCCATTCATCCTCTTATAACGGGCGATTATATCCGTAGCTGTATATCCTTCTGGATGTCCAACGTGAAGACCTTCTCCACTAATGTATGGAAACATATCAAGAATGTAAAACTTGGGTTTGTTCTTATCTAACTCATCGAAGTCGGGAGTTTTAAATGTTTTGTTTTCTTCCCAGAATTTTTGCCATTTCTTTTCTATTTCAATATGATCGTATTTCATTGTATTACATTAATAGTTAACACAAAACACACTTCTTATCAACACACTATTTCAATTTTTAGTGATTTGCAAGATACTTTAATTATTATTTATTTTCAGCGGAAAAAGAAGTGTAATAACCTTGTGATTTAATTAGTATATGATATTTAGTATATTAATATATCATTTAAATCGGAGATAGGATGCCAGACCGCGTTAGTGAAGAACAAACACGCTACACCCTCATCGACCCACAGCTAAAATCAGCTCAATGGAATCTAATTGACCGCACTCAAGTAAGGTTTGAAATCCCTGTGCAGAACTATGATACCAAATTAATTAATGGTTTTACCGATTATTGTTTGTATAGAGAAAACGGTGAGGTTATTGCTGTTGTTGAAGCAAAGCGAACCAGTCGTGATCCTCGAGTAGGTTTAAAACAAGTTGAGAACTATATAAAAGAAATCGAAACCAACCAAACATTTAGACCATATGCATTTCTTGCTAACGGAGAGGACATTTTCTTCTGGGATAGTGAACGCTACGCAGAAAGGCACGTTGCTGGATTCTTCTCACGTGAAAATCTTGAACGTTTTCTGTATCTGAAACAAAATAAAATACCACTCAACCAGATACTAATTAATGAATCTATCATTGACCGACCTTATCAAGTTGAAGCTGTCAGGCGTATTGCTGAGTCTATCGAACAAAAGAACAAAAGGAAAGCTTTGCTCGTTATGGCAACTGGTACTGGAAAGACCCGAACCATTATGGCGTTGATTGATGTTTTCATCCGAGCAAGGCAGGCACAGAAAATTCTTTTTCTTGCTGATAGGGATACTTTAGTTGGGCAAGCATCGTCAAAAGGTTTTAAAAAGTATTTGCCTAATGAATCAAGGACCAGAATCAGAACTTATGATATTAATAAGAATGTCCGCTTATTCGTTTCAACTATACAGACACTCGATATTTGTTATTCAAAGTTTACTCCTGCTGATTTTGATTTAATTATTTCAGATGAATGCCACCGTTCTATTTATAATAAATTCACGGACGTGCTTGCATACTTCGATGCAATTCAAATCGGGTTGACTGCTACTCCTGCCCATTTCATCGATAGGGATACTTTTAATTTCTTTGACTGCGACGGAGTAACGCCAACCTTTCTCTATGAGTATGATACTGCTGTAAAAGAAAATTATCTCGCGGATTACAATGTTTATTCGGCTCAGACAAAATTCCAGAGAAAAGGAATTAAGTTCGATGATTTGACCGAAGATGAGAAAATCACTCTTGTAGAAAAAGGGTTTGATCCTGAAGACATAAACTTCGAAGGAACTGATCTCGAAAAAAAAGTTTCGAACAGCGATACAATCCGTAAACAGTGGGAAGAATTTATGGACGTTTGCTACAAAGACTCAACCGGTCAGCTTCCGGCTAAGTCTATTGTGTTTGCTGTAACGCATAACCATGCACTAAGACTAAAGGAGCATTTCGATAAAATGTATCCGGAGCACGGTGGAAAACTTGTTCAGGTCATAGATTCAAAAATGGAAAGGAATAAGGAAATGCTCGAAGATTTTACAAAAGAAAGTAATCCAAGAATTGCCGTTTCCGTTGATATGCTCGATACTGGTTTTGATTTTCCGGAAGTAATGAACCTCGCTTTTTGGAAACCCGTTGGTTCACAAATAAAATTTTGGCAGATGCTCGGTAGGGGGACACGTCACCATGATACATGCGAGAAACTTGATTGGCTACCGAATAAATACAAAGATGATTTTCTCATTGTCGACTTTTGGGAAAATTTCGAACACTTCGGAATGATGCCAAAGGATGAGGATATCAAAAATCAAATACCCATACTCGTTACAATATTCAATACACGCTTAAACAAGCTCAAGCATTTCATTAGCGATCAAAAATGCGAAGATGCAAAAAGAATAATAACAGAATTAAGAAACAGCATTGCAAGTATACCTCAAACTTCATACACTGTAAGAAGAAATTTACATGAAGTAAGAGAAGTATGGGAGGATGATTATTGGTCATATATTAATTCTGATAAACTCAGATTCCTGAGGATGAAGGTTGCACCTCTTTTAAGATTTGTGCCTGGCATTAATCCAAACGTTACAAGTTTCACAAGTAAAATGGATAAATTCGGTCTATATGAAATCGAGAAGAAAGATTATAAAATTTTGCTTGAGAATATTAAAGAAGACGTTGCTTTACTCCCAACCACTATTGATGATGTAAAGAAAGAACTTGTCCTGATTAATGATATACTCACCGGGAGTTTTGAAAATGATTTATCACTGACAAAGATTGACAATGCAAAAGTTCGCCTTGCTCCATTAATGAAGTACAAGAGAGACAAACCTTCTATATTAATAGAGCTTGACCTTGCTGATATTATAGAAGCAAGAAACTGGGTTGTATTAAGAAAAGATTCAAAAAAAGTTTATGTCGAAGAATACAGAAAGAAAATCGAGGAGCGTATTCTTAAGCTTGCGGAAGAGCACCCTGTTTTGAAAAAACTTAAAGCAGGTATTGACGTTGATATAGAGGACCTTGTAAAACTCGAAGAGACTCTTATAACCGAATTTAACAGTGATGAAATATCGCTCGATGAAGAAAACATGCTCAAAGCATTCGGAGTAAAGCCAGGAAGTTTCATTGATTTTGTGAAGCACGTTCTGAACATAGAAAAAATGCCTTCCTATTTTGACATAGTCAAGAAATCATTCGATGCATTTATATTAAACCATAATTACAATGCTGATCAATCACGATTTTTAAGAGCAGTGCAAAGTGTTTTTATCGAGAGACGTAAAATCGAAGAAGCTGATCTCTACGACGCTCCGTTTACGCAGTTCGGGATGAATGCGGTGGAGAGATATTTTACTGAGGAAGAGATTAAGGATATAATCGAGTTGACAAAGAAATTTAACATTAAATGAAATTAATAACTAATATATATTAAAAATGGATATTTCTATTGAAAAACTAAGAGAATTAGATAATATTTTATTAAATATAAAAGACTGCGTTGAGAGACAAAACCAAAAATATAGAAATGATTATACTAATACAGTATGTAAAACCTTAAAATTGAGATGCGAAAAGATCCCGGAAAAGACGCTGTTCAATCCTAATCAAAGCGGTTTACAAAAAAAATTTATTACTATATGCTTAATTAGGCTTCTTTGCTACAAACCAATAGCAGTATGGGATTGGGAACCTTTAGAAAATAGAATAAACACTTTTAAATTATTTAAAGAATATGCAAGTGAGTTTTTCAAAGAATGTAAAATTAAAGTTACTGATGACAATCATATAATTCAACAAGGTCTACAAGACCTTGAGAATAATATAATAGAGAGATTCGATACTATTAAACAAAAAATCATAAATCCAAAAGCTGCATATGAG
The DNA here is from genome assembly GCA_016783945.1 of Ignavibacteria bacterium. Taxonomy (GTDB): domain Bacteria; phylum Bacteroidota; class Ignavibacteria; order Tepidaquicellales; family Tepidaquicellaceae; genus BS750m-G4. The sequence goes on along the minus strand of JADHVP010000080.1, from coordinate 6,636 downwards.
ATAAGAAATGAGTTTATGAGATACATAAATATTTATAAACCTTATTTAAATTATTTTATTGATGGTGTATTAGTTAATGAAGAAAGATTAAAAGAAGTTTTTGAAGCAATTGAAAATTATAAAGATTCAGATGTAACCAACCTTTTAATTAATTATAAAAAAGTTGAAGAAGTTTTAAATAATTTCATTTTTAGTGCAAAAAAATACAATTTAATTTTAAACTATAAATGTATTGTTCAAATATTTGAGAATATTAAATTAGTAATAGAGAAAGATTTTGGTAAAAGTGAATATCTTAAACTTGCCACAATTAAATTAGATTATTTAGACCGAAAATATCCATTTCATGAAAAGGATAAAAAAATAAATATAAAATTTATTCTTCAAAATCTTGGACCGGGTTATGCTTTCGATGTGAAAATATCTATAGATTGTGATGATATATTAATATCTAACAGTGAAATATTATTAGGCACTATTAATCCGCAAAAAAAGATAGTAATTACATTAGAAGCTGAGATTATAGATCCTATTCCAAATAAAACTCCTTCTTTACTTGTTAGAATAGAATGGTCTAATCATGAGGGGTTATCAAAAAGTAGAGAAGAAATTTTAGAACTAAAACCTCAGAGAAAAAATTTAGACTGGGAGTCTTTAAAAAGTTTTCAGCCATACAGTCTTGAAGCTATTGAAATGGAAGATGAATTTGTAGGAAGAAACGAGATTATTCATAGAATACAAAATAAGTTATCTGCAAATAAAATTGAATCTGTTATAATACATGGTCAAAAAAGGGTTGGTAAAACATCCATAGCTAACATAATTAAAACAAAACTAAATCAATTAGAAAACTATGTTGTAATTTCATTAAATGTTGGAGATCTAAACAAAATTAATCCAGAAAAATTTGTGAATGATTTAGGTAATTATATCTTTGAAGAACTCAAGGACAGTAAAAAAGTAAGACCTAGATTATATAAACCTAAGTTTGAAGGTGCTATATCTCCTTTACTTCATGTTTTCAGGGATATACACAAATCAGATTTAAATATTAGATTTATAATAATTATTGATGAATTTGATGAAATACCATCAGAATTATATAAATTTTCTGATATAGGAAACACCTTTTTTCACAATATGAGAAGCCTTAGCAAAGAAAATTTTATTGGTTTTGTATTAGTAGGAAGTGAAAACATAGAAATAATTAAACAATCAACGGAAATGATAAATAAATTTGAAAATTTTAGAGTAGACTATTTTGATAAAGAAAATTATTGGAATGATTTTAAAGATTTAGTAAAAAGACCTTTGAATGAATATATTGAATATGAGGATGTAGCTATCTTAAGATTATTCAATATTACAGAAGGTAATCCTTTTTATACAAATTTAATATGTAGTAAAGTTTATGACCAAGTAATTGAAAACAGAAATGCATTCATAACTGAAGATGATGTTGATAAAGGTATACATGCCTCAATAAAATCGTTGGAAACTAATGAGATTAATCATTTTTGGAAAGATTGTAACGTTACTAGCGAAGCAGCAAACAAAGATTTGATTGAAACAAACAGAAGGAAATTCTTAGTTGGTTTTGCATGTATTGAACGAGAAAAGGGAATAGTAACAAAAGAATATTTAGTAGATGAACATAAATTTAAAAACTCTATTCCAATAAATGAATTATTAGAAAGTTTTAAAAATCGAGGAATTATAATTAGTGAGAATGATATACTAAGAATAAAACCTAACTTAATTGGTGGGTGGCTAAAAGAAAAAGGTATTGATTCTATTACTACGGGATTTCTTGATGATGAAGCGATAACAATATTAAAAGAGAAAGAACATCAAGCATTTGTAACAGATGAAGAAGTAGTAAAAATTGCTGAAAAATGGGGTATATATAACGGTCATCAACTATCACCCATAGAAGTCAGAGCTTGGTTAAATCAATTTGAAAACAATCAAGAAAAAAGATTAATGTTTAGAATTCTATCAGAGCTGAAATTTTATAGTGAACAAGAAGTAAGAGAGAAACTTAGAATACTTCATGAACAAATTAAAATAAATATAAAAACATATAGAAAAGATAAGGAAATAAATATAAGAGAAATACTTTTAACTAATATGGCAAACATTGCTAAAAGCGGTTATGTATATTTAAGAAAATATGCACAGGAAAATAAGATTTTACAGGAAAATATAGTGCACTTCAGTAAAATTACTGAGACTTTAGAAAGTAATTCAAGGATACAATTGATTCTTATAATTGATGATATTATCGGTACAGGACGAACCCAGATAGAACTAACTTCAAAATATTTAAACGAAGAAATATTAGGAATAATTAAATCGAGAAATATTAAGCTCATTTATGCTAGTATATGTGGAACCAATAAAGGTATTAAAACGATTCAAGAATTTTTGAATAAATACCCAATTGAAACAGAAGTAAAATGTCTGGAATCTCTTACTAAGGAAAATAAATGTTTTGATTCTGAATCTATATTTTTTGATAATGAAATTGATAGAGAAAATGCAAGAAAAGTAGCTCTAAAATATGGAAATCAAATCGATAGGAAACAACCATTAGGTTTTGAAGATTCTGAACTTGCAATTGTTTTCTTTGATAATTGTCCAAATAATACTTTGCCAATTATATGGAAAAGAAATGAAAAAAATCCTAAATGGTTTCCTTTATTTGAAAGAAAGCACATATTTTAATTCCCAATGCTCACCAACCCAACACTAAAATCAAAAGTCGACTCCCTCTGGGATAAGTTCTGGAGCGGTGGGATTGCGAATCCTCTCACAGCAATCGAGCAGATGTCTTACTTAATTTTTCTCAAGCGTCTTGAGGACAAAGATAATGCCAATAAAAAAACCGCTGAGAAAAGAAAAACAAAATATCAATCTGTTTTTGATAAAAAAGTAGGTGACCTTACAACAAAGGAAACAAAAAATTGCCGCTGGTCTTACTGGTCTCAATTTCCGGGAGATGAAATGCTCAAACACGTTCGAGATACAGTCTTTCGATTTCTACGTTCACTCGGCAGTGAAACAAGTTCTTTCACTCAATATATGCAGGATGCTGTTTTCATCATTCCGAAATCCTCGCTCTTGCAGGAAGCTGTGAAGATTATAGATGATATGCACATCTCCGAGCAGAATGCGGACGTTCAGGGAGATTTATATGAGTATCTTTTAATGAACCTGACAACAGCGGGTAAGAACGGACAATTCAGAACACCAAGACACATCATAAGAATGATAGTTAAGCTCGTTAGTCCGAACCTCGGCGACAGAATCTGCGATCCTGCAGCAGGAACGGGTGGATTTCTTGTGAATGCTTATGAACACATTCTCGAATCTAACACAAGTCCTGACATTCTCGAATACGACGACGAGGGTAAAGCACACCACCTCATTGGTGATAAAATAACTGATAAAAACCTGATGACCTTCTTAAAAGGTCAGGCACTTACGGGTTATGACTTCGATACGACAATGACACGAATCGGAGCGATGAACCTAATGCTCCACGGAATTGATAATCCGAATTTCCGTTACAGTGACACACTGACGAAAGCATTCAAAGAAAAAGAAATGTATGACGTAATGCTTGCAAATCCTCCTTTCAAGGGAAGCATAGATAAAAGCGATATAAACGAACGTTTTAAAACAAAGACAACAAAAACCGAGCTTCTTTTTGTAGAGCTGATTTATGATATGCTTGTTACAGGAGGACGTGCTGGTGTTATAGTACCTGATGGTGTTCTTTTCGGATCGAGCAATGCTCACAAATCGATCAGAAAAACACTGATTGAAAAATCGAAACTCGAAGGTGTTATCTCTATGCCTTCGGGTGTGTTCAAGCCTTATGCCGGAGTTTCCACTGCTGTTCTTGTGTTTCAGAAGGGTGGAACTACCGATAATGTCTGGTTTTATGATATGCAAGCAGACGGTTATTCACTCGATGATAAAAGAGATAGGATTGATAAAAACGATATTCCTGATATTATCGAAAAGTGGAACAAGAAAGATTCAAAAAAATCCACAGACAGAAAATTACAACATTTCTTCGTTCCGATAAAAGAGATTGCTGATAACAATTACGACCTTAGCATCAACCGTTACAAAGAAATCGTTTATGAAGAAATCAAGTATGAAAAGCCGGATATAATTTTGAATAAGGTTAAAAACCTGGAAAATGAAATTCTGAAAGGAATATCAGATTTAGAAAGTCTTTAAAACCCTGAAATGAACTTAGTATTACTAAAAAATATTTGTAATCCAAAACAATGGAAAACTATATCCATATCAGAATTAGATAATAATGGCTTTCCTGTATTTGGTGCAAATGGAATAATAGGGTATTATAGTAAATATAATCATGAAAAACCCACATTGCTAATAACTTGTAGAGGTGCCACTTGTGGTGAAGTAAATATCAGCTTACCATTTTCATATATCAATGGTAATGCTATGGCTTTAGATAATTTAAATGAAGAAATTGCTAATATTAAATTTTTATATTATTATTTTAAAAATAAAGGTTTTACTAATATTATTACAGGTTCTGCTCAACCTCAAATTATTCGGGAGAATCTTAATAACCTTCAGATCCCTCTTCCTCCTCTCCCTAAACAAAAACGCATCGCAGAAATTCTGGATAGAGCAGATGAGCTAAGACAAAAACGCAAAAAGTCAATCGAACTGCTTGATGTATATCTGAAATCTACTTTCTACAATATGTTCGGTGATCCAGTGAAAAATGAGAAGGGGTGGGATAGGTTCACGTTAAGTGAGGTTTGCGGTCACATAACTGACGGCTCACATAATTCTCCTCCCTTACATGCAAAAGGTATCCCTTATATTACGGCAAAGCATATAAAATTAAATAAAATAGTTTTCTTTGATGATCCAACTTATGTTTCGCTTGATGATCACAAGAAAATATATCTAAGATGCAAACCGGAAAAAGGTGATATACTTTATATTAAGGATGGAGCTACAACAGGCATTGCTGCAATAAATCCTTTTGACTTTGAATTCAGTATGCTCTCCAGTTTAGCTTTGTTAAAACCAAAATATAAGAAGATTACAAGTGAATATCTTTGTAATTGGTTAAACTCCGAAAGAGTTAAATCGATACTTGTAAATAATATGTCTGGTGTAGCAATAAAGAGATTTACATTAGAAAAAATAAAATTTTTTTTTGTACTACTTCCGCCTCTCCCAATCCAATTACAATTCTCAAAAATTGTAAAGCAGGTAGAAAAGACAAAAACAAAGATGCAGGAAAGCTTAAAGGAGTTGGATAATTTGTTTAACTCCTTAATGCAGAAAGCATTTAAGAATTAACATCAAGTTTCAAAAGAAAAGCGGGACACCAAGACAGAAACTAATAGGCTGAACTTAATTCTTTGTGTCGATGTGCCTTTGTGTCTTATCCCGTAGGGATCCCTTCGGGAGTGGCATATCTTTCTAATATCCTAATGCAATTTCCTTTCAATTTATTTAGTATATGATATTTAGTATATTGGCTTTTTAAAATTATATTCAAAGATATATCAAATTAGACTCATTATTTTTCGGTACGCATCCTGATGATATAGAGCATACCTGCGGTGGAACGGTTATAAAGCTTGTCCAATCTGGTAAGAAGGTAGGAGTGATTGATATTACACAAGGTGAGCTAAGTACGAGAGGAACACTGTCCGCAAGAAAAAAAGAGATAGTTAATGCGAATAAGATCATGGGAATTGAGTTTAGAACAAATTTAAATATACGGGATGGTAATATTCAAAACACAGAAAGTAACAGGTTGAAAATAATTCGTCTGATAAGAAAACATAAACCTGAGTTTGTCTTTGCTCCATTTGCATCGGACAGGCATCCAGACCATATAAATGCGAGTGTTCTTGTAAGGGAGTCGGTATATTACTCGGGACTAGCGAAGATTATTACAAAAAACCTGAGTGCATACAGACCAAAGAGAGTTTTTTATTACCGCCATGCTTATGACATTCCGATTAGTTTTATATTTGATATAAGTGATGTTTTTGACAAGAAGATGGAAGCAATACAATGTTACAGCTCGCAATTTTATAGTGAGAATTCTTCTCAAAAGAAGGAACCGGAAACATATATCAGCAGTAAATTGTTTTTGAAGGACGTGGAAAGTAAAGCACGGTTTTTCGGCTTTAAGGTTGGTGCGGAATATGGAGAACCGTTTTTTTGTTATGAAGATATAAAGATGGATGCGGAAATGATTTTTAAGATATAATTTTCATTGAGAATAATAAAAATACTTATTAAATAATTATAGCAGTATGTTAGATTTAAAAATCAGGAAGACGCTTGTTTTTGACCTCGAAGTTGTAGCACATAATTTTGTAACCCATTTTGACGTTGAAACAAAAGCATATTTATTGAAGTATGCGAAGAACGATGAAGATAAGCAGAATATAATTGACTCTCTTGTATTCAATCCGTTCACATCCCGAATAGTTGCGATTGGAATGCTTGATTATAAAGAGAACAAAGGATGTGTACTTTTAAATACAGAGAAAAAGATGGAAATCGAATCATCAAAAGATAATATCAATTATATATGTGGTGATGAGAAAA
>JADHVP010000019.1 GCA_016783945.1 Ignavibacteria bacterium | reverse complement strand
CAGGCATAGGGTTGGTAATAAAATGGAAAAATTAAGGGAAGATTTGAATGTTGTCAAAAAAATTATCAATTTCGAGTCTTATTTATTCAATATTTTCCAACTTCTATGTTATGATTAATTTTAGATTTGTATAAGCTTTCAAACTTATTATATTTATACAGCTATAGAATATAATGCGGGCATTAAATCCGTGTTGTTCATTATGCAAATTATTATCACAACAACCCGGAGTTTTACCCAGCGTAACATAGAATTGGAATGCTACATCTTGATTTTATGAGTTCTTAAATACATAGCTAATTATAGAAATTAAATTTTTAAAACTTCTTTAACAGAAAGGAAAAAAAATGAATCGGAAAAATTTCTTTAAAGCTGCCCTTATCTTTGCTTTACTTTTCATTATTATTATCTCATCGTACAATTTATCATCGTATGCTCAGGATACTGAATCCGCAAAATATTTTCCACTCGCTGTAGGGAATATTTATGTTTATCATTATTATGATTACCCTATTCCAGTATCAAATTATAAATATAAAGCAGAGATTACTAAAGACACAATTATAAATGGAAAGAAATATTTTTACTTTCATAATTTCCCGTTATATCATAATGAATGGGTTAGATATGATTCTACAACAGGAGTGACTCTTGCTTATAGTCCTAATAACGGTTGTGCACCTTTTGCACATGATAAAGTTGTAGATTCACTTTCATCGAAATTAAATGATGTTTATGATGGCTGCATTTATTACGTTTGGATGACACGAACCTGTGATGATACATCTTATACGAATGTTTTTGGAGTTAACACTCAGAAAAAGGGATTTCATCACGATGGTCTCATGGTAGGACGCGTTGACTATGCAAAAAACTTCGGGATTATCTTTAGCAATGCAGAAGAACCACCAGGATATGGTTCGAGTAATACTCTCGTGGGTTGTGTAATAAACGGAGTTGTCTATGGAGATACAACATTATCTTCAATCAAGCAGATTAGTTCAACGACACCCGAAAGATACACACTCTATCAGAACTATCCGAATCCATTTAATCCTGTTACGAAAATAAAATTTGACTTACGCAATCCATCACAAACAAAACTGATCGTGTATAATACGCTTGGGAAAGAAATTTCCACAATTGTAAATGAAAAACTAAGTGCAGGGAGTTTCGAAGTAAGTTGGGATGGGAACAGTTATCCGAGTGGAGTGTATTTTTATACACTACTGTCTGGAGATTTTAAAGAAACAAAGAAGATGTTGCTGCTGAAATAAAAGTAAATATATTCCGGAGTGCAGTGTTTAGCAGAACGTTGTAAGTTGAAATAATAAAACATTTAAAAAAATTTTACGGAGGATAAATAAAATGAAATCAGTTCGTTTACTTCTTAACAAAACATTTTCTAAAATGAAGAAGATTTCCGGTCTCGTAATTCTCATCTTATATTTATCGTCTTCATCTCTTGCTGAAACTTACACCACAGCGATATATACAACCGATTCACTTTATATATATAAATATTATAAGACATTCCTGCCGCAAAATGGATATAAGAATTTTTACTTTCAATTATTAGGACCTTACACGACTCTTCCTAACGTAGATTTGAGAGTTTATACTGTTTGGAGATACAACTATGTATCAAAAACTTTTCAAAGTAATTATCATAACAGCGCCTTGAACAGTAATTATCAATTGTGGACGTACCCACCCGTAATTTCGTTTGGATATGTTATTGATTTTGAGTTTGCAAAAACAGATACAAGCCAATTTATATGTTCTCGTCAAGCAGCATGGTGGGAACCAATGATGTATGTCTATTATTCTATTGATAACGGATTAAGCGGATCGGAAGTTTTTTCATCTTCACTTCCTATCACTAATTATAGTATGGCAATTGACCCGGTTGACAAAAATATTATGTATATTGGGCAAACAAATACGCTTACCCGAATAAATAAAACAACTAACCGAGGAGCTAACTGGGTTGCAGTCGATTCTATATCGAACAACTTTTATGCTCCCGTTATGAAAGTAAATCCTTTTAATCATAACACAGTTTTTTTGACAACTAATAGTGGTCTTAAACGCAGCCTTAATGCCGGATATAATTTTCAAGATGTCAGTATCATTCCTGTTGACATACGAAGGTTCGTATTTAATAATAACGATAGCTCAATTTTCGTAACTACTCATACAAACAACGCCGGGATTTTAAAATCAACGAATAACGGAACAAGCTGGAGCGTGATTTTCAATTTAAAATGTTATGATATGGAAATAGATCCTCTCAACGAAAACATATTTTATGCAGGTACGGATAACGGAATTTATAAATCGACAAATAAAGGAGCAAACTGGTTTATTTATAACAATACGTTTACCCCTTCAAAAACAGTTTTAGGTCTGGTTAAAAATCCTAATTCAGGAGATACTATATTTACAGTTACCTCGAAAGCAGTTTACAAAGTGTATGGGCAGGCTGTTTCATACATACAAAACATTAACGAACTCACTCCATCGTCATACATACTACACCAAAACTATCCCAATCCTTTTAATCCGTCGACAACAATAAAATTCGATCTTCCAAAGACATCTGACGCAAAGCTGATCATATATGATGCACTTGGTAGAGAGGTTGCAACACTTGTTAATGAAAAGCTGAGTGCGGGGAGTTATGAGGTTAGTTGGGATGGAAGCAGTTATACGAGCGGAGTGTATTATTACAGATTGATAACAGAAAGTTTTGTTGACACGAAGAAACTTGTTCTTTTAAAATAGTTTTATGCATTTACTTGATTGATTTTATACTAATTCTAATAATAAAACATTATGAAAAATTTAATTATTATTTTCTTAATGGCTTTTGTTACTTCAGTATCGTTCTCTCAATGGATTCAGCTTCAATCAGGCACAACACAAAGTCTATACGATATATGTTTTATAAATGAATCCACAGGAATTGCTGTCGGCTCTAACGGTATAATATTAAGAACAACTAACAACGGTTTAAACTGGACTACAATACCGTCTTCTATAACTCAAAGCATATTCAGTACTTGTTTTCCATCAATCACCACTGGATACGCATCAGATTATACAGGTTATGTAATTAAGACAAGTAACAGCGGCAGCTCCTGGTTTAATGCTACCGGATGCGGGATAAACGTTAGAAGCATCTCTTTCATAAATGCTTTAACGGGAATTACGGGCGGTGGAGGCAACCTTATGTGTTATTCTACCGATGGAGGTTCCAGTTGGAACCCGCGATATACACCTTCACCTCACATGGTTTCGGGTGTTCATTATTTTAATGCTTCTATGCTGATGGTTTGTGTTACAGATATGCCAGGAGCATTGATCTACAAATCTACCAACACCGGATATAACTGGTCAACTGTTCTAATGTTAAATAATTCAGGTCTCAATATTTCATATACACTTTCCTACATCTATTTCAAAGATGATAATACAGGATTTGCAACTGGGAGCAATTACTATTATGGTACTACCTGGGGACAGATATACCGCTCGACTAACAGCGGGAATAATTGGGAATTGGTATCTAATATTGGATCAGCCGCTGGGAATAACATTAATGCAGTTCATTTCGGTGATAATTCAATTGGTTTTGCTGCAGGTAGTAATGGTATGATATTGCGTTCAACAAATAGCGGAGCAAACTGGGTTTCACAAACAAGCGGAACCACTGCTACATTAAACGGCATTTTTATGATAAATGCGTTAACAGGTTATGCATGCGGAGCAAACGGATTAATATTAAAGACAACTAACGGAGGTGTCACAGGAGTTGAACCTATCAGCAATAAAACACCCTCTGATTTTAAATTATATCAAAACTATCCTAACCCCTTCAATCCAATTACTAAAATCAGGTTCGACATTCCGAAATCATCTTTTGTAAAGATAGTTGTATATAATTCACTTGGGAAAGAAGTGGGTGTCCTTGTGAGTGAGAAGCTAAATGCTGGGAGTTATGAGGTGAATTGGCCTGCCCCTTTGGGGGATGGAAGTGGTAATCCGAGTGGTGTGTATTTCTACAGATTAGTAACAGGAGATTTTGTAGATGTTAAGATGATGGTTTTTTTAAAATAAATAAAAGACCTCCCCATATCCCCTCCTTAGCAAGACTGTCCATTATACACAAATATGACTGGACACGAAGGAAAATATTTTGTATAATATCTTTTTAAATATAATCAAGGAAATATAATGCAAGAGACTGCTAAAAATCTTAGTCTGACAGCCACCTGTTTGACTGCCAGGCAGAGGCAGGCATTCTTATTCGAAAAGAAGAGAATATGTGGGCGGGAATTTGGGTCATATGAAATAGGAATAATAGAAGAAGAGATAAGGAAAGCCAATCCGGTTTTTAGAGAAGAAATTGCCCGACAAGTATGTGAACGTTTAAGCTGGTATGACAGGCTTGGTCGGAAAAAGATAATGAGTTGTAAAGTGGCTCTACTAAGGTTAGACCGTTTAGGTCTAATCAAGCTTCCACCTCCACGTAATAGGAATGGTAACGGTAAGCGATTTAATTTTACAGACATTCCAATATGCGAAGTTCCTAAATCACAGGTAGTTTATCCTGTAGGTGAGCTTCGAGGTTTGCGTTTAGAGTCAGTGAAAGACAGCAAGGCATCAAGATTATGGAATGCATTGATAGGAAAATATCATTACTTAGGTTATACTCCATTACCCGGGGCACAGCAACGATACATAATAAAATGGGATAGTGGTATACTTGGGGCAGTTGGTTTTTCAGCCTCTGCCTGGAAACTTAAGCCGAGAGACAGTTGGATAGGTTGGGATTCATTGACAAGAGAGAAGCTGCTACATTTAATTGTTAATAATTCTCGATTCCTAATCCTACCCTGGGTACGTAGTAAGAACCTTGCTTCAAAAGTACTTTCGATATGTACTCAGAGAGTACAAGAAGATTTTTCCAATTGCTATGGTTATCGCCCTGTATTATTAGAGACATTTGTAGAAACGGGACGTTTTGCAGGAACAAGTTATAAAGCAGCAAACTGGATATATTTAGGAAAGACAAAAGGTCGTGGTAAGTTAGACAGATATAATAAACATAGTTTACCTGTGAAAGATATCTACGTTTACCCTCTTGAGAGGAATTTTCGAACAGTATTGGGGGTAAGCTAATGGAAAAGTGATTCTCCGCCTGGTCCTATAACAATTTGGATAGGAATTAGAAGAACAGCAGATTTTTTAAAAGGTTATGAAGCTGCATTGAGAAAATGATTTGTGTATAATGGACAGCTATGGGGAAGGAGCCCCTTCGGGGAAGGAGACTCTGAATAATTAAGAATTTTAAATCCCAGAGTCCTCTTCAATAGACTCTGCTTTTACAATGACAAATATAAACATAACTTTTTAATAATTAAAATATGAGTATGGAAAAACAATATTGGACTAAAGAAATTGATACAACTATAAGTGTTTGCGACGAGAATGGGATTATAGTTGAAATGAATGATAAGGCAATTAATGCATTCAAAGAAGAGGGGGGAGAAAAATTAATCGGGACTAAATTAATCGACTGTCATCCCGATTCTGCAAAGAAAAAACTTGAAGAACTTATTGCAGCAAAAAAACCGAATTATTATACAACGGAAAAGAATGGTGTGAAACATTTTGTATACCATACACCCTGGTTTGAAAATGGCATTTATAAAGGTTTCGTTGAGATGATTTTAGATATACCTTTTGAGATGCCGCATTATGTGAGAGACTGACGAGTATTATTATTCTAAAATAAATTCAGACTACAATTTTAATTACTAATTAATCTAATTGACCTAACCTGGATAAATCACAAATTACAATCAACAAATGCCAAATAAATTGCAAATATCAAATTCGAAAATTCCAAACAAGTTTTAGACATTGTTGTTTTGAATTTGTATTTTATTTGTCTTTTAATATTTGTTATTTGGGATTTCTTTAGAGTAATTAGTGCAATTGGTCAATTAGGTCAATTAAAACTTTTTATCATTAAATATTTAAACTAACTCATAACATGTTAACCGGTATCCACTTTCTTTTGACTTATCAATGCACATACGAATGTGATCATTGTTTCGTGTACAGCAGTCCTGAAGCACAGGGAACTTTTACTTTAGAAAAGCTCCAGAATATTTACAGAGAATTACCAAAAATTGGCTCCATTGAATGGATCTATTTTGAAGGGGGTGAACCTTTTCTATATTACCAGCTCATGCTTAAAGGAATCGAAATTGCATGCGATATGGGTTTTAAGACGGGAATCGTTACTAACGGTTATTGGTCGACATCAGAAGAGGATGCGAAGCTCTGGCTGAAACCATTGAAAGATTTAAATGTAGCTGACCTGAGCATAAGCAACGACCAGTATCATTATGATGATGTTAAAATCAACCCGGCTTATTTCGCATACAATGCTGCTGAGAAACTCGGCATTCCAACCGGAACCATTTGTATAGAAAAACCAGTCGTTAATTCTGAAAAAGATGATACTCAAGAAAAGGGAAAACCTATTATAGGAGGCAACACGCGTTTCAGAGGAAGAGCAGTTGATAAACTCACCTCAGACCTTCCAAAAAGACACTGGAAAGAATTTACTGAATGTCCACACGAAGAATTAATCGATCCTGAAAGAATTCATATAGATGCTTTCGGTAACGTTCATATTTGTCAGGGCATCATCATAGGTAATGCCTGGAAAACACCTTTGTCAGAAATTGTGAAGAATTTTAATCCGGATGAACACCCCGTATTAAAATATTTAATAAAAGGAGGTCCGGCATTATTGGCAGAGAAGTATGGAATAAAATCTGATGAATCTTACATTGAAGAATGCCACTTATGTTACCTTACCCGTCTTTCGCTTTTAGAAAAGTTTCCAGATCATTTAGCTCCAAAACAAGTATATGGAATAAATTAACTATTTATTTTGGACGATTATTATTCAAAACATTTATCAGCTGAGCGGTTAAGATTATGCTATGAAATAGCTCCTCCAAGAGTCGTACAATATCTAAACGCTGAAATCGATTTTGTACTGAATAAAATAAAACCATCTGATAAAGTCTTAGAGCTTGGGTGCGGGTACGGCAGGATTCTATTGAAGTTAGCAGCGAAAGCAAAGACAGTTGTAGGTATTGATAACTCCGGTGAGAGCATTCTGCTTGCAAAGGATATCCTCAAAGATTTTAAAAATTGCCAGGTCTTTGAAATGGATGATAAGAAGTTAGACTTTCCCGATAACTATTTTGATAAAGTGCTATGTCTACAAAACGGATTGTCTGCATTCAAACTTAATAAACGAAACCTGATAAAAGAAACATTGCGTGTTACACGCATTGGTGGCAGTTCTTTCTTTTCGAGTTACTCAAATAATTTTTGGGAAGATCGATTAGGGTGGTTTAGACTACAGGTAGAATGTGGTCTGTTAGGAGAAATTGATGAAGATAAAACAAAAGATGGTGTTATTATATGCAAAGATGGATTTAGAGCGACAACCATCACAGAGGGTAAATTTCGGAACTTTTGCGAGAAGTTGAACTTAATCCCAAAAATAACTGAAGTTGATAAATCGAGTATTTTTTGGGAGATCATTAAAAATTAAAAATCTTATAAGCTTCTTAATTTATAAAACAACATATTTTACTAATCAAATTTAATTACAAACACTATGGAAGATCTATTATCGAAAGTATTAAAAATGAAGAACCTTGCTGATTACCAGGATGGTTCGGTTGTCAGCAAAACGATTCTTAAAAAAGATACAGGCAATGTCACTTTTTTTGCCTTCGCCGAAGGTCAGGGATTAAGCGAACATACAGCTCCATTCGATGCACTTGTATATATAGCTGACGGTGAAGCGGAAGTTAAAATCTCCGGAAAAGTTAGTATTGTGAAAGAAGGTGAAATGATTATTATGCCGGCAAACAAACCTCATTCGATACAAGCGGTTAAAAAGTTTAAGATGTGTCTTGTAATGATTAAATCATAATTTTCTTTGCATGGAGTTTGTTACTTTATATAACAAAAATGAGATTGAAACATTTTTAAGGAAGAATCCTTCTCTATTCTTATACCACATCGGTGATCTCGATGAATTTTATTTTCCTCTTACACAATGGTATGGTTTAAAAACTAATAACGATCTTAAAGCTGTTATACTTTTATATAAAGCGTTTCAGCCAATAGTTATTCAGGCTCTTTCATCGCAAAAAGAATTATCATACTTGAACAAGTTACTTGAATCAAGTTTGAATATTTTTCCGGATAAATTTTATACACATCTTACATCCGGTGTTGAAAAAATCCTTGAAAGCAAATACAAACTTATTTCAAAAGGTGAGCACTATAAGATGATTTTAAAAGACAAACAGTCTTTACAAAAAATTGACACTACATCGGTCTATAAATTATTTACAAGAGATATTGAAGAGTTGAATACACTTTATAACTCAGCATACCCTGATAATTTCTTCGATCCGAGAATGCTTGAAACAGGAATGTATTATGGAATTAAAAAAAATAATCAGCTAATAAGCGTAGCAGGGATTCACGTTTACTCAAAAATATTCAAGGTTGCTTCACTCGGAAACATTACAACCCATCCGGATTATCGCAACAATGGATATGGAACAGCTGCAACTGCAAAATTATGTAAGGAGTTATTAAAAAATGTTGACATAGTTGGCTTAAACGTTGGCACTGACAATATAGGTGCTATAAAATCTTATGAAAAAATAGGATTTCGAAAAACTGATGTCTACCGTGAATACTTAATTAAATTGAAATAATGAAAAAGAAATTTAAAGTAATCGGTATTGATCTTGCCGGAAGTCCGAAACGCAAAACCGGTATTTGTTTACTTACTGATAACATTATCCTTTCCTGTAAAATTGTCTACACTGACGATGAGATTTTTGAATTTGTTAAGAATTATTCACCTGATCTTATAGCAATTGATGCTCCTTTGAACCTACCGCCTGGTCGCAAAACACTCGAAGACAGAAATGGAGAGCATTTTCGTCCCTGCGACCGTGAACTATTAAAACGAGGTATTCGCTTCTTCCCTATCACACTCGGACCGATGCGTTCATTAACAAAGCGAGGAATTGCACTTAAGACAAAACTCAAAAGAAGAAAACATATTGTTATTGAAATTTATCCCGGTGCAGCTCAGGATATTTGGAAAATTCCACGTAAGCAGCATGGACTAGAAAAACTTAGGAAGGGTTTAAAGAAGCTTGGCATAAAAGGTCTCAACAATAAAATGAATGGAGATGAATTAGATGCTGTTAGCGGTGCTGTTGTCGGGCAATTATATTTGCAAAGAAAAGCTGAAGTTATTGGGAATTTTCGGAAAGGTGCCATTGTTTTGCCTTTAAATGAACAAACATAATTGATTATAATCTACATCTTAAATGAATAATTTATTTCTTCAAAAAATAGTACTGCTTATTGAGAATAGAACTTTTATTCAGTATAACATTCTTGTTATAGTATTAGAAATCCTGCTGATCATTGTCGCAGTTACCGCCTTTGCATTTTTATTAACAAAATATTTTCGAAATGCCAGAAAAGGAGGTGGAAGCATGCCTGTAACTATCTACGGGGCAACCGATGCATTCATGGATACAAATAAAAAGAAAGCTGTAGAAATAATCGTGGAAGAAAGAGCAGGTAAAAAAATGGAAGAGCAAAGCTCTGATGAACCGTATAACAAGATGAGTGAATTTTGGGATGACAGATATCGAAGTGATGAATATGTATATGGTTTGGAACCGAATGAATTCTTTAAAGAAGTCATCAATGAACATAAACCGGGTAAGATTTTATTACCAGCAGATGGTGAAGGCAGGAATTCGGTCTATGCTGCTATAAAGGGTTGGAAGGTCGATGCATTCGACTTTAGCCGTAATGCTGTTAAGAAAGCTTTAGAACTTGCTGGTAAAAATAAAGTGAAAATTAACTGTTATATAGATGAGTTAGAAAATTTAACTTCGAATAAAAATTCCTATGATGCAATAGCTCTAATATTTGTTCATCTTACCCCGGACCTAAGAAAAATAGTCCACAAAAATATAGTCAATCTTTTAAATCCAGGTGGGATTCTTATCCTGGAAGCATTTGAGAAAGAACAAATTAATAATGATACCGGGGGACCAAGGAATATTGAAATGCTTTTCAGCAAGGAAGAATTAGAATGTGATTTTCAAAATCTGGAAATTGATTTCATAGAACAAGCTGTTAATAATATAAATGTAGGGAAATATCATACAGGTAAATCAGATGTAATAAGATTGATTGGTCATAAGAGAAAATGACAAATTAAATATCCCAGTTTTTTCTTTTTGTGTAATAAGCTACATCCGGATATTTTTCATATCCAAGTTTTTCAAAAACCTTCATCGATTCTTTATTCCAGCCCTCGATCAAACATGCGATGATATCTATTCCGAGTTTATCAAGTCTTTTCTCAGCTTCATGTACTAATTTTCTTGCGATGTCTTTCTTGCGAAAGTCAGGATTAACAGCTAAACGGTTTATCCACCCTTTCCTTCCATCATGTGAACCAAAAACAGAACCGATTAATTCCCCATTTAATTCAGCGATCAGGAATACTGATGTATTTTGCCCGTGTTCTTTTTCAATTTTTTCACGTCTGTCCCTGCCTTTCGGTCTGTGTTCCAAACCCGCTCTTTCCCATAAGGTTATCAGGTTATCATAATCTTCAATACGAAATTCTCTTATTTGTATATCCATATTGTTTTAAAAATAATTTAGAATTTGTGGTGACGAGTGATTAATTAATTTTTCTTACCGGGCTTTTTCTTATTGAAGAAAATTATAAACGAACATAATATCAAAAATAGCCCGAAAATAAATTTTAAAGTCATTGAAGGTAAATTGCTGGCAGTCAAAGCTCCAACAACAGCACCAACTAAAGCAGTAGGAATGAGAAATTTTATTTCTGATTTACTAATACCATTAAGTTTATTATGAAATATAGCACCAGCAATAGTTGTCGGAATAATTACTGTTAAAGATGTAGCAATTGATTCGTGAATCGTTAAGCCGAAGAAGAGATTTAATAAAGGAACTAATATTACACCACCACCTATTCCGAACATAGCTGAACTTAAACCCGCTAGTAATCCCAGAACAACAAGCAGTGGATAAATAGTTGAATTAGAATCCGATACTATTGGAATATCAAGTAATCCAACAAGCTTTAATCCGATAAATAATAACAACACTGAAAATATTTTTGATAATATGTTACTACTTATTTTATTCGCAATAGTAGCTCCATACTTTGCTCCGATGACTGAACCAACAATTATTAACAGTGCAACAAATATTCTTATATAACTACTCTCTAAAATGAAATAAGTTACTGCACCAAATAGTGCAACAGGAATAATTGTTACTAATGATATACCAACAGCTTTTTTTATATCTAATTTAAACAACAGAGTTAATGCAGGAACCATAGTTACACCTCCACCAATTCCTAAAGCAGCACTGGAAAGTCCAACCAATAACCCTAACAACAGTAAACTAAAATTTCTCATATAATTTATTATTACAAAGGTAGGTAATTGGTGGTAAAAAAAATGAATCTATTTTAAACATTACTAAACCACTTCTTCACCATTTGCATTTCTAAATCTTGCTTTTTATGTCGTTTAATTGTAAACTCGTTTATCATCGGATTATAGATATAATCATTCTCCCATTTTTTACTCTTTGTAGCAACTTCGTTAATAGCGTGCAAAACATAATCTATCTCTGCATCAGTCATAATAGGATGTACGGAAAGTCTCACCCAACCTGGTTTTGAAGATAAATCGCCTTCATCAATTTTGCGAGTCAATTTATTCGAGTAATCTCTTGAAATATGAAGTAAGTAATGACCATACGTCCCTGCACATGAACAACCACCCCTTACCTGAACTCCAAAACGATCATTAAGTAACTTCACACATAAATTGTAGTGTAAGTCGTCAATGAAAAATGATATTACACACAATCTATCTTGAATATTATTTGCAAGAATATGCATGCCCTTTATTTTCTCAAGCCCGTTAAACAAAACTGGAAACATTTCCTCTTCGCGTTTTAACATATTATCCGTTCCCATCTCTTCTTTAAGTATAACACAAAGAGCTGCTTTAATCGACTGTAAGAAAGCAGGAGTACCTCCATCTTCACGTGATTCAATATCTTCAACATATTTATGTTCACCCCATGGGTTTGTCCATTCGACTGTACCACCTCCCGGTTGATCAGGAACTTTGCTCGAATATAGTTTCGAATCAAAGATCAATACACCTGAACTACCGGGACCTCCCAGAAACTTATGGGGAGAAAAACATATTGCATCAAGTTTTTCAAGCGGATCTTCCGGATGCATGTTAATGTTTACGTATGGAGCAGAACATGCATAGTCTACAAAACAGAATCCACCATAAAGATGTATTAACTTTGCAATTTTGTGAACAGGATTCATAATTCCCGTTACATTTGAGCAAGCTGAAACTGCAGCAATCTTTATTTTTCTATTTTCGTATTTCTTAATAAGATTTTCAAAATCATTTAAATCAACAAGTCCTTCGGATGTTGGTGCAATACATTCCACATCAGCAATCGTCTCAAGCCATGATGTATGATTCGAGTGATGTTCCATATGAGTAACGAAGACTACTGGTCTGGTTTCATCATCAATTTTTAGATATCCTTTAAGTTTATCGGGAAGTTTTATTCCTAAAATCCGCTGAAACTTATTAACCACACCCGTCATGCCTGATCCGGAAGTTATTATAATATCTGTTGAATTCGCATTCACATGATCTTTTATCGTTTGTCTTGCAATATGATACGCAATCGTCATGGAAGTTCCTGTAACTGATGCTTCGGTGTGCGTGTTGCCTACAAAAGGTCCAAATTCATTCTTTAGCTTTTCCTCGATAGGATTATATAACCTTCCACTCGAAATCCAATCAGCATAAACAATTTTTTTTCTCCCGTATGGAGATTCAAAATATTCATTATTGCCAATCACCTGTTCTCTAAAAGAGCTAAAGTAATTCTCGAGTGTAATATCTTCTGATTTGTTTAATAAATTCATTTTCATACTTCAAAATATCAAATATGAATTGAATATAATATGAATAAACTACTTTATCTTAACAGCATCATCTTTCGAACCTGTATGAATTCCTTACTGTTACTCGATACTGCTTTTAACTTAATAAAATAAATACCGGAAGCAACATCATTTCCGCTAAAATCTTTCCCATCCCAAATCAACTCATACTCTCCTGCGGACTGTTCACCAGTATATAAATTTTTTATTTCTCTGCCATTAATATCATACACTCTTAAATTTATGAATGAAGATAGCGGTGCTATGTATTTAATAGTAGTATACGGGTTGAATGGATTTGGGTAGTTTTGAAAGAGTTTAAATTTATTTACTGTTTGAGTTTGATTGGTTAAACCAACCAAACCGCTAATTGTAAAAGCATTCGGTGTGATAGAAGTAACCGAGCTGGCACTATCCGGTATAAATAATGTATATCTGATAAAACAGTTAGTAGAATTTATTGCACCTGGTACCTGCCATTGATATCTACCATTATTAGGCAAGCTGTCAGCGATTAAAATCCAGGGACCTGTGATACCGGTTGATGAAAGCTCCAGTTTAACCTTTGGATTTGCTCCTGGTGGAACAGCACTTATCCATTTTATAAACCTTATAGAATTTTCTTTAAACTTTTCAGCTCCTATCGGGTAATCTGGTATTACCACTAACGATGCAACTGTAGACGATTCTTTAAAAAATCTAAGCCTATTAATATCACTTGGCCATGATCCTTCTTTTGCTAAAATTGCTATGTCCGGATAACCGTTATTATCAGCATCACCAACGGTTATATCCGAATACGTTCCGGAAGGTGGAGTTGTGAACGATGCGATTTGCGTCCAGGTTGAACCACCATTACCTCCATAGACAGTACATGTACCCGAGCCAAATAAAACAATATCTTTGAAACCATCCATATCCATATCGTATAAAACAGTCGCTGAATAACTGCTTGATGATGGAAGATTTCCAGATAAATTATTCCATTGCAGTGACGACTCATTCCATGTCCAGACCTGTACACTCCCACTTGTTCCAATAAAAGAAAGGTCATCTGCACCATCTTTGTCTACATCTCCAATTGAAACACCTTTTAAGCCTATATTACCAGGTGCTGGTAGATTATTATGTTTCAATGTAAAATTACCTGTTCCGTCGCCAAAATATGGTGTTCCGTATTGGTGTGTAACTGCAAAATCTAAATTTCCGTCTTTATTAAAATCCCCGAAATAAAATTCCATAGTTGAGTTACCGCCAATAAAACCAAAAGTTTGTCTCCATGTACCTGTTCCAAGATTTTTGTAAACATGAACTCCTGCACAACATCCAAACGAAATCGAACCAACGTCCAGGAGACCATCATTGTTTACATCACCGAAATCCGTTCCGAACATTCCCCATGTCTCTCCCTGCGATGCAAGGCTGTCATCCCATGCTGTCCAGTTCATACCGGAACCATCACCCAAAGCTACTTCGAGTAATTGATCTCCAAGGTCAGTACTCGAATAATCATGATGTATCCCATAACCTACATCCTTAAAACCATCGTTGTTTGCATCTCCTACTGCAATCCCACCATAACCAAAATTGCCCATCTGGTAAATCGACCAGTTACTGCCTGTTCCATTTCCAAACCATACCATAATTCCATGTTCCTGTGAATTAACGTATGGACTACCGTGATCTCCTATAGAAAGTATATCTTTAAAACCATCATCATTTATATCTTCCATTTCAATTTCGGTTCTTCCTGATTCAAGATTTATTGTTTGTAAACCGTATGATGATTCTGTATAAGTAATTAGTCTTGATGGTTTAAAAATAAAAGAGAAAAGTATTGCAATAATAAAAACAGAATGGATAAATAGTATTAACTTTTTCATAATACTAGAATTAATTTTTTAAAATGTAACCATAATAAAAATAATTTTCTACACATCAAATGAGAGATGTGAATCTGAAATCTCAATTATAAAGATTCAATCTTTTAAATATTTAATAAATCAAGAAAACAAATTAGGCTGCCTTTATTTTGGAAGGATAAGACTCAGGATAAAGAAGGCATCTTACCTTATGCTCACCACCGGCAAGCTCGGGACAAATCGAACTGCAATCCCCAAAAACTTTAGGACACCTTGGATGGAAGTGACATCCGGACGGAGCGTTCGCAGGAGATGGGACATCACCGGGAAGAAGAATTCGTTTTGATTTATTTCTCGGATCGGGTACCGGTACGGCTGATAGTAAAGCTTCAGTATAAGGGTGCCTGGGTGATTCATATACTTCTTCACATCCTGCAACTTCAACCAATTTTCCAAGATACATTATGCTAACTGTATCTGAGATATGCTCTACCACAGACAGGTCATGAGATATAAATAAATAAGTAAGGTGCATCTCTTTTTGAAGATCCATAAGCAAATTTATTATCTGTGATTGTATCGACACATCAAGTGCTGAAACCGGTTCATCACAAACAATAAACTTTGGTTCGACAGCTAATGCTCTCGCAACACCAATACGCTGCCTTTGTCCGCCTGAAAACTCATGCGGGTACCTTCGTGCATGTATTTTTCTTAAGCCAACCGTATCAAGAATTTCTTCAACCCTTTTTTCTGCGGCTTCTCCATCTGCAATCTCGTGAAACTTTAAAATTTCCATTAACATACCCCCGACGGTAATACGAGGATTTAGAGAAGAATAAGGATCCTGAAAAATAATCTGCATTTCCTTACGAATCGTTTTTAACTCTTTCGTATCTAAAGTCATAATATCCTTACCTTCAAAAAAAACATTCCCAGCGGTGGGTTCTATCAATCTTAAGATACTTCTACCAACAGTTGTTTTTCCACAACCCGACTCCCCTACCAGACCTAAGGTTTCACCTTTCTTAATAGTAAATGTAACATCGTCGACAGCCTTAACATTACCAGTTGTTTTAGAAAAAATACCTTTTTTTATTGGGAAGTACTTTTTAAGATTTCTTATATCCAGAAGTATCTCAGACATGAATTGTGATTCAATTTAATTAATAATTTACAAATATAGATTTAAGTGTATTCAAAAACAATAAAAAAGACTTTGTTAATAATTGAAAGATTATTGTTGAATATATAAAATGTTAAACATATTCGCTTACTTTAAGATTACTTTTACGACTATGAATACTTGACTAAGTCATTTCTATAGGTCTTTGACTCTATAAAAGATAGTTGAAAAGTTATAATAATTTCAATAGAGATTATAAATTATTATCATTACATTGTGCTTTGTTCTAATCAAATCAGTGTATGAATAAAAAATTTACTACCGTTTTATTTGTCAGTAATGACAATCACGAAACAAAATCCTTCAATATACCTACAAAACATGTTCAAAGATTCAGGCTTTATGCAAAAATTGCTTCTGCATCGATTATTGCATTTGCATTAATTACTCTATCACTTTTTTTAGGATTAATAATCTCGCAGAATAATAATTCTAAACTTCATAGCAAAATTGTATCTTTGGAAAAAGATGTAGAGGTAATGGATAGTTTGCATATTAAGAATAAGATCAATAATATTGAGCAAAGAATTTTTAATATTAATAACTTCTTAAGAGAAAAAGGCATCAGTACTGATACATCTGGAATCGGCGGGGAATATAATCCGGAAAGAGTTGATTATACTGTATACGATTTTTACGATAAGCATACAGATTTTATTCTAAGTAATATTCAAGAAATTCCTCTTGGATATCCTTACATCGGGGAGGTAAGTTCCGAATATGGTAACAGAACAAATCCATTCGGGGGAAGAAGTTTTGAATTTCATTCCGGCATAGACTTCAAAGGAGAAATAGGTGATAAAGTTGAATGTACAGCAGACGGCGTTGTTGAACTGGCTGACTATCACAACGGTTATGGAAAATGTGTCATCATCAGGCACAAACATAGTTATTCCAGTCTTTACGGACACCTATCTGAAATTAATGTAACAACAGGTCAAAACGTAAAAGCGGGTGATATAATCGGCTATGTCGGAAATACAGGCAGATCGACAGGACCCCATCTTCATTACGAAATCAGAAAGAACGGAACAGACATTAATCCAAATGATTTCTTAAATCTAAATTAAATAAAAAAAATGTTCGGACAAAAAGACAAACAAACATTTCCTATTTCTTCTTCATCAAAATCGGACAATGCACAGATTAAAACACTCATCAGTGAAGGTTGTAAATTTGAAGGAGATTTGTTTTCTCCCGATTATACAAGAATTGATGGTAATGTAATCGGTCACCTCAGAGGCGAAGGCGGTCTGGTTATCGGGGAAAAGGGAGTGATCGAGGGAGATGTAAGCTCGGTGGAAGTTGTTGTTTACGGTAATGTAAACGGAAATATAAAAGCCCACAAGCTTGAAATAAAAAGAGGTGGTTCTGTCATGGGTGATATAGCAGTAGATAATTTAATTATGGAGCATGGCTCGAAGTTTAACGGGCAAAGCAAAATGACTGAAACAACAGAACAGAATATGATTTCCGAAAAAGAAGAAACTCCTGAAGTCGAAGAGGAAGTGTAGAACAGTTTTTATAATCATTAAATTAATAACCCCTTGATATTTAACAAACGATATCAAGGGGTTTTTACGTATTAAAAATCAGGATCGTAAACTTTTCTACTTCTCCGAGACCAATTTCATTTCGATAATTTCTTCATTACCATTTCTGAGTACCTTTAATTTCAAAACGTCTCCTACTCTCATATCATTAATCGCAAAAATTAAATCCTGCTCATTTTTTATTTTCTCATCGTTGACAAAAATTATTATGTCTTCCGCTTTTAATCCGGCTTTGTCAGAAATACTGCCTTGCATTATTTGAGTAACAATCACCCCATCCTTATTCTCAAGCTTGTAATATTTTGCCAATTGGTCATCGATTCCCTGTATCCTGAATCCAACATTGAAATTCCTATTGATTGAGCCTTTGTCTTTAAGCTCTTCGACAATCTTCATCACACGATTAATAGATATCGCGAACCCAACACCAATACTCCCGGAACTAAACTGATTTCCTGTAAAGATGATCGTGTTCATACCAATGACGTATCCGTTTGCGTCGATAAGAGGACCTCCGGAGTTTCCGGCATTTATCGATGCGTCCGTCTGAATCATATCTTTATAAACTCTTCTGCCATCAGCACTCACTTTCATATTCGCCGCACTCACAACTCCGACCGTCACAGTCGGCTTATCGTTTATCTCGAACAAACCAAAAGGATTGCCCAAAGCAATTACCCATTCACCGATAATTACATTGTCCGCATTTCCAATTTTAACAAAAGGCAGACCATCTTTGTCTATTTTCAATAACGCGACGTCGGTAGTCGGGTCTGAACCGATAAGCTCTGCATTTACTGTCTCACCGGAAGTCAGCGTAACAGATATCTTTGTTGCATTGCCTGCAACGTGGTCGTTGGTCAAAATATAACCATCCTCAGAAATAATAAAACCCGAACCAAGTCCCCTTACGATTTGCTTTTGAGGACCCTGCTCTCCAAAAAATTGTCTGAAGAACGGGTCATTGAAAAATGGATTGCTCACTTCGCGTTCTTCTTCGACGTTTATTCCAACGATAGAAGGTGAAACCATCTCAATCGCTTTCGTTATTGCATTGTGTCTGTCGTCACTTATGTTATCAGTTGTCTGGCTCTTATCGAAAGAAGCAATTTTAAAATTCGAATCTTTATTGGTGTTGAAGTAATCAGGAAATAACATTTTGCCTAACACGAATCCCGCTACTAACGTTAACACGAAAGCTATCGGGATAATAATTTTATATTTCATCATGTTTGAATTAAGTTTATATGTTAATATCATCTTTTTTATAAATTTCGCTTTTAGTTATTGCAACGTTAAATAAAATAAAATGTTTTGTAAAGCTAAAAAAACTTGCGATTGAAAAATGAAATATTAATAAAAGTATGAAAATAAATTTTGGTGTCGAAACGAAGATAGTACCGTAATCTATATCATACTTTCCCCCGCCCCGTAACTGAGGTCAGGTCAACAGTTGCCCTGGGGGTTTACAGGGCGGGGGGATTATTAAAGGCAGCCCTGCACACGATGTCTCCTTTCAAAATGCATTTTAAGAGTGGGGTTGCCTTTTTGGTTTTTTGAGGAAATTTTTGAGGGGAGATTGTTGAGGAGGATGGGTATATTGATTAATAAAAGATGATTCTTTTTAAAGCAAACTTTTTATAAGATGAAAGGTCAATGTAAATTATGTCTTAAAGATAAAACACTTATAAATTCTCACATTATATCAGAGTTTTTTTACAAATCTATGTACGATTCAAAACATAGATTTTTTGAAATATCAACAAAATTAAATGAAAAGAATAAGTTTATGCAAAAGGGTTTGAGAGAATATTTGCTATGTAATGATTGCGAACAGCAAATTGGTAGATACGAGAAATATGTCAATGATGTTTTTTTTAACAAAACAACAAATAATGTTATTCAAGATGATAAGATTATTGTTATTAAAAAAGTTGATTATGTTTTAATGAAACTTTTTCAGCTATCAATTTTATGGAGAGCTTCTATATCGTCAAAAGAAATATTCAGATATATAGAATTGGGTCCTCACCAAGAGATAATAAGAAAAATGATTTATAATGAAAAACCTGGTAAATATTATGAATATGGTTGTCTACAAATTGCAGTTATAATAGATGATTCAAAATTGATAGAAGGTTTAATGTTGAATCCAGAATACTTAAGAATTGAGGGATATAGATTATATAGATTCGTTTTTGGCGGATTCATTTGGGCTTATTTTGTTTCAAGTCATAATTATCAATATAAATGGAAGAAATTTTTTCTATTAGAGAACGGAACATTAACAATTCATAAAGAGAAATTTGATGATCTTGCATTTTTAACTAATTTTGGTATTGATATGAAAAAACAAGGTAAATTATAAAACCAGCTAAATGTACTTTATTTATATTTGTCAGGAGTACATCCTGACGTATGTTAATTTAGATTTTAGCATTAATGCTTTGGACAGCAGATAACTAAATATAAACAAATGAAAATCATGAAAATTTTTAATTGGTTCAGACCTTCTGTTACTCCGGAGATTGGACGTGACATCAAATGGACTAAAATTATTGGACATGTTTTCCGAGTTTTAGACTTCGACAGAGCTGAAACAACAATAGACAAAGATGGCAACGTATTAGCTATAAGTAAAATTAAGCCTTATGGTTACTTGCATGTCGAGTCTCCAATGTTTAGTCAATCCTTAATATTACCTATCATACATCGTGATGATTTTCGTTTAGCAGCAAGCGTTTATGACGATCCTCAATTGACTGAACAAATTAAGAAATTAGAATTACTAGTGACATACATTCCCAAAGAAAAATATCCAATGGGCTTTGCAGGTATCTCACATGCTCTTCATTATGTTTTAACAACTCCACAGACAATTGAAAAGTTATATGAAAAATACGGGACGAATATTTTAACTAAAAAGCTTGAGAATATTTTCGGTATTTTTGTTTGGGAAGGGGAATTAAGAGTTCAAGTTAATTTAAATCCGGATATATAGAAATAGAAATGTTCAAAAGATAATGTGATTAATATTCTTTATCTCCCCCGCAACCACAAGCGTATCCTCCTCATTAATAACATACATCGGGCTGTGTATAGCAGTTATTTAATCTCGCGTTTTGTTTCTTAAAAAAATATTCTTTGTACTTTAATCTTGTGCTTAAAACGAATAAATTTAGAAATAATATTTAATTAACTTAAATCGTAATGATAAAAGAAAAAGTTGACAGGAAAAAAATAATTCGACGTATTGAGAAGTTATCCGCTGATAAGCTAGATGAATTACTTAATTTTTGAACTCGTTCCCAAATTGTATTTGGGAACGCAATTGAATAAGAAACTAAGTTTCTTAAAATATTTATGTTCCCAAGTGCAACTTGGGAACAAGCGAAAAGACTTGGCACAACACACGTCAGGCATAACACTCCAAAGGTTCATACCGCTCGCGGGAAGTCAATCCATGTTATGACAGCACTACAAATGCCACCAACTACCTGTTTATTTTTTTTATGCCCGTCGAGAGTTTCTCCTGACCGAAGTGAGTAAGATTCAATCCAGCGTCTTTAAATGATTAATTTTCTTTATCTCCCCTGCAACCACAAGCGTATCCTCCTCATTTATAACATACATCGGGCTGTGTATAGCAGTTATTTTATCTCGCGTTTTGTTTCTTAAAAAAATATTCTTTGTACTTTAATCTTGTGCTTAAAACGAATAAATTTAATTGTAAACAATTATTTCAAGACTATGTCACTGAAAGAAAAGGAAATACAAATAATAAAGAAATTCTTTCGCAATAAGCCAGTGATCAAAGTATATATATTTGGCTCTTATGCAAGAAATGAAGCTGAGGACAGCAGTGATATTGACTTATTATTAGAGCTTGACTATTCAGAGCATATTGGTCTGGAGTTCATTGGTATGCAGCTTGATTTACAGAAAATGCTAAAAAAGAAAATTGACATGGTATCTTCGAATGGAGTCTCTAAATATATTATCCCTTACATCGATAAGGACAAACAACTTATCTATGAAAGAGTCCATTAACGATAGAGTAAGACTACAACATATTTTAGATGCAATCACAGAAATTGAAAGCTATATTTCGAATGTTGAGTTTGATGATTTTGTTAATAATTCAATGATGACTTATGCGTGCATTAAGCAACTAGAAATAATTGGTGAAGCAAGTAATCATATATCATCTTTGACAAAGCAAAATTTTTCAAAAATCGAATGGGATAAAATTACAGGTATGAGAAACATTTTAGTCCACGAATATTTTGGAGTCGACATTTACATCGTATGGCAAATTATTAAGAAAGACATCCCACTTCTAAAACAAAAAATATCACAGATTCTTTAACTCGCAACGAATCGGGGCTTGGTTATAGGAAAATAGTATTCTATATTCTAATCCAGCGTCTTCAAATGATTAATATTCTTTATCTCCCCTGCAAACACAAGTGTATACTCCTCATTAATAATATACATCGGGCTCGGTATAGCTGTTATTTTATCTCGCGTTTTGTTTCTTAAAAAAAATATTCTTTGTACTTTAATCTTGTGCTTAAAACGAATAAATTTAGAACCAATATTTAATTAACTTAAATCGTAATGATAAAAGAAAAAGTTGACAGGAAAAAAATAATTCGACGTATTGAGAAGTTATCCGCTGATAAGTTAGATGAATTACTTAATTTTATAAATAAGATTGACGATAAAAAATCTGCAAAGAATAAAATACTGTCTTTTGCTGGTGCATGGGAAAGCATTGATAATTCTGTATTCGATGATTTCACGAAACATTTAATATCAAAACGAGAGCAAAAATAATTTAACTCACAATGAAGCCCTGCTTCGTTGCGAGAAAGAAACACTCTATATTCTAATCCAGCGTCTTCAAATGATTAATATTCTTTATCTCACCTGCAACTACAAGCGTATCCTCCTCATTTATAACATAATTAGGGCTGGGTATAGCAGTTATTTTATCACCGCGTTTTTCTTTTGTCTTTATAGAAAGAACATCCACACCGTATTTGGTTCTTATGTTCAATGAGCTTATAGACCTGCCTATGAAAGATTTCGGCGGTGCTATTTCGGCAATAGAATAACCCTCATGGAATTGTACCTGCGTTTCTTCCTGCCTCATCGTTATCTTACTCGCAAGGCTCGATGTGATTTCCCTTCGTTCTATCTCTTCCTGGTAGGCATCGCTGATATCTTTCCTCCATATCATCCCAAGTAGCTTTTTCGATTTAAGACTGTCGACAACCGGAATACCAGCTACATTGTAATACCTCATCTTGTCTAATGCAGTCTCGCAGTTGTCATCGGGTGTTAATGCTTCGATATCTTTTGTCGAAAAATCACCGGCGATTAATATATTCGTCAGTGCGTCTTTATCAAACAAAAGCTCTTTGATGTCATTGATTGAAATTACGGAATGCAGGCGCCCGTGAGAATCCACAACGGGAAACTCCACTCCCCTTCCCGAGATAAAACGATTAACAACCTTTTGGAAATTATCCGTTATAAAAACGGAACCATATTTATTTGTGTAGACCTCTTTAACAAAAATCGATTTCATGATATTTATTTCCGCACCCTCTTTTATACCAATGTTTCTGAGCAGAAGCTTGAGTGTGTAAATCGATTCACGTGAAAGTTTGGTCGAAAGAATCGTACTCGTAATGCATGTTATCATCAAAGGAAGAATGATATGGTAATTACCCGTTAACTCGAAAACGATTATGATGGCTGTTATGGGAGCGCGTGTAGTACCCGCTACCAAGCCTCCCATTGCGACGAGAGCATAAGCTCCTGCGTCTGCGGATATTTCAGGAAAATAAGTATGAACAAATCCACCAAAGAAACATCCCAGCGTTGCACCCATAAACAACGAAGGCGCAAAAATACCTCCCGAACCTCCCGAGCCGAGAGTTACAGAAGTTGCGAGGATTTTCATAAAGATTAAAGCAAAAGCAAAATACCAGAGCATGTTGCCGTGCAGAGCATCGTCCATCGAATTATAACCGATGCCCAGTATTTCAGGAAAATATAACGCTAACATTCCTAAACCAAATCCTCCAACCGCTGGTTTGAAATAATCCGGGATAGGAAATCTATTCTCGAAGAAGTCTTCGGAATAATAAAGAGTTTTAATAAACAGAAACGAAACTAACCCGGCAATCAGACCAAGAATAAAATAAAATATCAATTCGTAAGGAGATACAAGAGAATAAGCAGGAACCTGGAAAGCAGCGAAATCCCCTTCCAGCGAATGTGAAACTACTGTCGCCATTACAGAAGATATAACAATCGGTGAAAACTGTGCAGCGGTGAATTCCATAAGAATAATTTCCATTGCAAACAGGGCACCGGCAACCGGTGCATTGAAAGCCGCAGCAATTCCCGCGGCAGCACCACACCCTACGAGTGTTTTAAGCCTGTTACTCGGCAGCTTGAAGAATTGCCCTATTGTAGAACCTAAACTCGAACCAATTTGAATGATAGGACCTTCCCTTCCGACCGAACCGCCCGTTCCAATAGTTATTGTAGACGCTATAGCTTTTACAAGAGCAACTCTCGGTCTTATCTTACCGCCTTTCAATAAAATAGCCTGCATAACTTCGGGTACACCATGACCTTTTGCTTCCGGTGCAAGAAAATAAATTATCGGTCCTACTATTAATCCCCCGATTACAGGTACAAGAATTTTTAAATACCAGGGAGCATCTTTTATATTTTCAAGCAGATTTCCCGCCCCGGGAAATGACAGATTTGAGAGAAGTTTTATGAGAGAAGTAATACCAACCGCAGCAAATCCGGCGAGCAATCCTATAACAATCGCTATGACTATCATAAAAGTGTACTCTGTCAGCTTAGCACGCTCAAAAAGAGTTAACGTTCTTCGTGTAAGGCGTGTATATAAATTCTTAAAGGGAAATTCTTTCAATTCAAAAATTAATTATGGTTCGTCTGGAAAATGTGCACTTAATATATAGATATAATTTTCAATTTTTGATTTTTAATGAATTTACAATGAACAATTTTTAAAAAATATTTTTTTATCATATAATAGTATACCTATATTTTATTGATTCTTTGAAAATTAAAAATTGACTGAAAATTGGAAATTGTAAATTATAAATTAATAACGGAGAAAAAGTTTTTGAAAACCTCATATTACATTTCACAAGATAAAATTATTTTTTATAAAAATATATCATAAAGTGAACAATATTTACTTTTTTATTAATTTTTAGATTAATTAGGTTGAGTATTATGGATAATAAAAAAATACGTTTAACACAGATGGTTACATCAGCAGGCTGTGCTGCTAAAATCTTCCCGTACATTTTATCCGATGCTCTAAAGAGTATTAAATGGGTCACTAATGAAAACGTTCTGGTTGGCTTTTCAGGAAAAGATGACGCCGGTGTATATAAATTAGGTCATAACCTGGCGTTAATA
This sequence comes from Ignavibacteria bacterium, assembly GCA_016783945.1. Lineage (GTDB taxonomy): Bacteria > Bacteroidota > Ignavibacteria > Tepidaquicellales > Tepidaquicellaceae > BS750m-G4. The sequence goes on along the minus strand of JADHVP010000019.1, from coordinate 14,915 downwards.
CATACTACGGATTTTTTTACTCCCGTAGTCGATGATCCTTTCACGTTCGGACAAATTGCAGCCGCGAATGCAATGAGCGATGTTTATGCTATGGGAGGAGTTCCACTGAGTGCATTAAATATAGTAGCATTTCCTCAAAAGGAAGATATTAACATTTTAAAAGAAATCCTCCGCGGTGGTATGGAGAAAGCGAGCGAAGATGATTGCGTTATTATTGGTGGACATTCGATTGATATTCCTACAATCGTTTACGGTCTATCTGTAACCGGTACCGTTAATCCTGCCCATGTCAAAGGCAATGATAAAGCAAAAGCAGGAGATGCACTGATTCTCACAAAAGCACTCGGTACGGGACTGTTGAATAATTCTATAAAATACGATAAACTTGACGATGGAGTTTATACTGAGCTTGTTAAATCCATGACAAGACTTAACAAGTGTGCTTCGGAGGCAATGATAAGAGCCGAGGCAACCGCTTGTACAGATGTGACAGGATTTGGATTAGCAGGACACGCAATGCAAATGGCTCAAGCGAGTAATGTAATCATAAAAATAAAAACCAATGAACTCCCGATATTAAACGGTGCTGAATTGGCTATAAAGGAAAACCTGCTGACACGAGGTGATAAATCCAATAGAGAGTATACTAAAGACTTTGTTATCAACGAAGGGCAAATCGATAAAACAAAAGAACACATAGTATACGATCCACAAACTTCCGGAGGTTTATTAATATCAGTTCCAGAAAATAAATCACAATCACTCCTTAAAGACCTGCATACTTGCGGTGATGATAATTCCCGAATAATCGGAGAGGTTGTATCCCCGACTAAGGAGACAAAACCGGGAACAATCATTTTTGATTTTCGATAATGGTAACAGTTCCGGGAAATAAGGAAGAACTATTCAAGTATGTCAGAACTTTTGATTTAGAGAAAATCCCAACGTTAAAATCAATCATTGAGCAGTACAACTGGTCTTGCATCGATATAAATGAGTTACTGAATATCATTACTACTGAAAATAATTTCTTATTGATTGACACCCGCTCTGAAAAAGAATATGATAATTCGTCTATCCCTTTTTCTGAAAACTTTCCGGTACTTAGCACAGAAGAGAGGCATAATGTAGGTTTGATCTATAAAAAATATTCAAAAATGGCTGCTTTAAAACTCGCTTTAGAATATGCTGAACCAAAAGAAGAATCTCTTAAACTCTTCCTGAAAAAAAATAAAGCCGCTGACAAAAATATTCTCGTTAACTGCTGGCGTGGTGGAGGCAGGAGCAGTTATCTCGCTAAAATGGTATGCGACCTGGGATATAAACCTGCAACACTACTTGAAGGATTTAAATCATATAGGAATAAAGTTTTCGAGTTTTTTTCCAAACAGGAATTTTTGTATGATTTAATCGAGCTATCTGGCTTAACCGGTTCCGGAAAAACGGAAATAATAAAAGCTGTTGTGAATAATTTTCCTGTTATAGATCTTGAACTGGCAGCAAGGCATTTCTCGTCATTGTTTGGTTTCGTACCTTATAAAATTAAAAACTATACACCTGTTGCAAATCAAAGCGCATTTGAAAATAATATCTTTTCACAAATCGTAATGAATAATAAATACTTTCCAAATCATAATACTTTTCTTATTGAGAGTGAAAGTAAAAAAGTTGGTGACTTTTTAATTCCCATACCATTGTATGAAAAATTGCAGCTTGCCCCGACTATCAGAGTAGAATGCAGTTTTAATAATAGAATCGAAAGGATTGTGAAAGATTATTTTGGTAATGACAACGAGGGAATTCCTGAGATGAAAAAAATATTTATGAAAAGCGAAAGATTTTTCCGTCAGCAATTAAGCAACCCTGTTTATGATGATCTTCTAACAAAATTGCAGTCAGGTAACGTGAATGAATTTACCGAGATTATGATTAATAAATATTATGATATTCGATACAAAGAAAAACCTAAGAATCCCCTGCTAATCGTTAACTCGGATAATATTGATAAAGCCGCGAAAGAACTTATTGAATACCTTAATAATCAATAAGAAGGATTCATCCCTAAGTTAGAAAAAACAAACGACCATATATCAGTTTCTACATCTATTATCTTACTTAATGGTTTACCGAATCCATGACCTGTATTTGTTTCAACTCTTAATAGTACGGGAGCATCGCCAGCCTGTTTTTCCTGCAAAGTTGCAATGTATTTATACGAATGCATAGGAACAACCCTATCATCATGGTCTGAAGTCGTCACTAAAGTTGCAGGATAGTTTACACCATCTTTAAGATTTTGCAATGGGGAATAAGAAAGTAAGTTCCTGAACTGAACAGAGTCCTCGCTCGTACCGTATTCAGTAATCCATGCCCAGCCGATTGTATATTCATGAAATCTTAACATATCCAGCACACCTTTTCCGGGTAAAGCAACTTTAAACAGTTCAGGTCTTTGAGTCATAACAGCACCAACGAGTAAGCCTCCGTTTGAGCCACCTTCTATTGCAAGTTTTTCAGGAGAAGTATATTTATTCTCGATAAGATATTCAGCAGCAGAAATGAAATCATCAAATACATTTTGCTTATTAAGAACCATCCCCGCTTTGTGCCATTCTTCACCATACTCACCACCCCCGCGAAGATTCGCTAAAGCATATACACCCCCGTTTTCAAGAAATACCAAAAGAGAAGACTCAAAATGAGGAGTAAAACTTATATTGAAACCTCCGTAACCGTATAGCAATGTTGGATTGTTTCCATCTAACTTGATACCTTTTTTGTTAACAATGAACATCGGAACCTTTGTACCGTCTTTACTTTCAAAAAAGACTTGTTTGGTTTCATAATCATCAGGATTATATTTCGCCTCTGTTTTTCGATAGAGTTCCGATTTACCTTCGTCAACATTATATTTATAAATTGTAGATGGGTGTGTGTAAGATGTAAATGTATAAAACAACTCATTGTCTTCTTTTTTTCCCCGGAAACCATAGACTGAACCAAGTGTCGGAAGTTTGATCTCTTCGAGAAGATTCCCATGTACATCATACACAAATATGTGATCGCTTGCATCTTTTAAATAGGTAGCTATGAATTTATTCCTCGCTAAAGTTACATCTGAGAGTACGTCTACTTTTTCAGGAATGACATCTTCAAATATTATCTGAGACTGATTTGGATTAAGCTTTACTAATTTTCTTTTTGGGGCATTCTTATTCGTTATAATAAATATTTCATCATCAATATTGTTTACAACCCAGTAGTCATATTCAAAACCCTCGACAATGGGGTGCCAATCGAGATCCGCTTTCCGGTTATCTCGAAAATAAATAGAATTTCCATTCTCACCTTTTTCAGAAATGCTTAAATATAAATATCTTTCATCTTCAGATGGGGAAATATAAAAAAATCTATTCGGGTGCTCCGGGTCTTCATAAACCAAAACGTCCTCACTCTGATCTGTTCCAACTCTATGGAAATATACCTTTTGATTATCATTCTTTGAGATTAACTCTTTTCCTTCTTCCGGTTTATCGAACCTTTTATAATAAAATCCATCCCTATACCACGAAGCTCCCGAAAATTTTACCCACTTGATATGATCCTTCAACTGTTTTTTACTTTCAATATCTATAACAAAAAATTCTACCCAATCGGAACCGGCATTCGACATTCCATAAACAACATACTTGCCATCTTTCGAAGCAGATAGAGTTGAAAGAGCAACCGTTCCGTCTTCCGAGAATTTATTCGGGTCTATAAATACTTCAGGTTCGGAATTCAGATCTTTTTGGATGTAAACAACACTTTGATTTTGCAAGCCATCATTCTTATAAAAAAAGAAATTTTCTCCGGATTTAAAAGGTGCGGAATACCTTGGGTAATCCCATAGCTCAGTCAATCTCTCTTTTATTTTTTCTCTGTATGGAATGCTTTCCAAATAATCAAAAGTAACTTCATTCTGAACATCAACCCACTCCTTCACTTCCGGTGATTCCATATCCTCTAACCACCTGTAAGGGTCGGGTACATCGATTCCAAAATAATTATCTATGTGAGGAACCTTTTTAGTTTCGGGATATTTAATCTTTGTTTGGCAAAAAGAAATTTCAGTACTATTTGTTAAGAAAAAGAAAACTATAAGTATTATAATTTTTTTCATGGTTTGATAAGATTATTTTGTGAACAGATAATTGAAAATAAGAAAAAAGAATTTCAACTTCACTAAACTAAGTAGAATAAATTTGAAAGATCAGATTTACAGATTCCATTCTTTTTGAACATAGAGTTATAATTTTATAATTAGTATTTTGATTAACAAATTTATTTTTACTAATAATAAACAATCAAATGAAAGAAATTATTGATAAGATCATTCTTTTAGGAAGACCAGCTTCCGGAAAGTCGGAAATAATCGATTATCTAAAACGTACAAACGATGAAGATAGAAAAAAAAGATTTCATATAGGTAAGATGGTAGAGATAGATGACTTCCCTATGCTCTGGACATGGTTCGAAGAAGATGCTATTCTGGAAAAGATTATGAACAAACCAAGAATTCATACAACACCGGACGGTTACTTCTTGCATGAATATATGTGGCATTTGCTAATCGAACGTATAAGCCTCGATTATAAAAAAAGTATCCGCGATAATGAAAGCGGTGATGTCACAAGGTTAATAGAGTTTTCACGTGGAAGCGAACACGGTGGATACAAAGAAGCTTTTAAACACCTTTCAAAAGAACTCCTCGAAAATGCTGCATTGGTTTATGTTAACGTACCTTACGAAGAGTCACTTAGAAAAAATCGAAAGAGATTCAATCCCGAAAAACCGGACAGCATATTAGAACACGGTTTACCTGATGAAAAACTCGAAAAGCTGTACAAAGAAGCTGATTGGGAAGAGGTCTCCGCAAATTCATCAACACATATTAACATCAATGGTGTTGATGTTCCGTATGCTGTATTCGAAAACATGCCCTCTAAAACTGATAACGACGAATCATTAGGACCGGCTCTTGATGATGTGTTTACCAGATTATGGGAAATTTATTGTAAATAATAAATACGAAGTTATTAAATAGGCATAAAAAAATCCCCTTACCGGGGATTTTTTTATTGTACACTTGCATTTTATTGATCCTTTAACACTCGCGATTTAGCTTTTTTCCTTAGTTTCATATTTAGCAGTTCAACAAAAACCGAGAATGCCATTGCAAAATAGACATAACCTTTTGGTACTTCTATATGGAATCCTTCTGCAAACAGCAGCAGACCTATCATTAAAAGAAACGCCAGTGCAAGCATAGTAATGGTTGGATTTTTGTTAACAAAGTGGCTTACTTTTTTAGCAAAAGCTATCATTACTACAAGAGATAAAAGAATCGCAATAATCATAATCGCAACATGTTTAACTAATCCAACAGCAGTAATAACCGAGTCAAAAGAAAATACTATGTCGAGCATTATGATGTGCATTATTACTGTTGCAAATCTTGTTGTCGCTCTTCTTTTTTCCTCAGCTACTTCTCCACCTTCGATCTTAGAATGAATCTCCAATGTGCTTTTAGTAATCAAGAAAAGTCCACCGCCTATTAAGACTATATCTCTTCCCGTAACATCGAAATTGAATATTGTAAACAACGGTTCGACCAATCCCGCTATCCATATGATACACAGAAGAAGTATAATTCTGAATAGAACAGCTAATGTTAAACCAACTACTCTTGCTTTTTCCTGAATCTCATCGGGTAACTTGCCCGTGACTATTGATATAAAAATAATATTATCAATACCGAGTACGATTTCCATAAAGGTGAGTGTAGCAAGACTTATATAAGTCCCGGTTTGAGTAAACAGCTCAAAAAAACCCATTAAGATTCTTAGATTAGGATTTTATAATATTCGGTTTGAAAGATTGCTTCTATTTGCTATCTTTTTCCTTCTCGTAATCAGAAATTATTTTGTTCTCAATCTCTTTAGGAACATCTTCATAATGTGAAAAATGCCTGGTGTAGTTTCCTCTTCCCTGAGTAAGAGAACGAAGTCTCGATGAATATCCGTTCATTTCGGAAAGTGGCATTTGACATTTAATGACCTGTAAACGTCCTTCTGCTTCCATGCCTTGAATCCTTCCTCTCCTGGAAGATACATCACCCGATACAGCACCCATGAACTCTTCCGGGAAAAATATATCAACATTATAAACCGGTTCCAATAAAACAGGTTTAGCAGCTTTAAAACCCTTCTTAAAAGCCTGCGTAGCTGCAAGCTTAAAAGACAGCTCATCCGAATCTACGGTATGGAATGAACCATCAAATAAAGTAATTCTAACATCAACAACTTTACATCCTATCATAACACCATTCTTCATTACTTCGACAATTCCTTTTTCAACCGCAGGGATAAATCTACCTGGTATAACACCACCGACGATTTTGTTTACAAATTCAAAACCCTTTCCCCTTTCGAGAGGTTCGACGTTAATATGTATGTGAGCAAATTGTCCTCTGCCACCCGATTGTTTCTTGTGTCTATACACAACATCATTCACTGCTGCATGAATAGTTTCTTTATAAGGAATCTTGGGCTCGGTAACCTCTACATCCAGATTGTATTTGCTTTTCATCCTGTTTAATATAGTATTCAAATGAAGTTCACCCTGACCAGATATTATTGTTTGACTGGTTTCAGTATTATAAGAAACTATAAATGTGGGATCTTCTTCATGAAGTGAATGCAAACCAGTTGCAATCTTATCCTCATCTCCTTTTCTTTTTGCAATTATTGCAAGTGCCATGTTTGGTCCAGGAAATTCAATCTCCTTCAAAACTACTGGAAAAGCCTTTGAACTTAAAGTATTGTTTGTGTGTGAATCTTTTAACTTAACTACACCGGCGATGTCTCCACAAATAGCTTCATCCAGTTCTTTCCTGTCTTTCCCGTTCATGGAATAGATCTGAGAAAGTCTTTCTGATTTTCCGGTAGCTTCATTCACCATATCAATACCAGGATAGACTTTCCCGGAATATACCCTAAAGAAAGATAACTCGCCAACGTTTTGCTCGGAAAAAGTCTTAAAAATAAACAAAGATGGCTCACCATCTGCTTTTGCCGGAACCTCGATAACATCTTCACTATCAGGCTTATGCCCTTTCTCAGCAGGTTTATCGAGAGGTGATTCTGTATAATCTGCTATGAAATCAAGTATAGGTCTGACACCAACGTTAGTGCCTGCTGCTGCACAGAAAATAGGAAATAATTTTCTTTCACGCATTCCTTTGTTTAAGCCGTATTTGATTTCTTCATCAGTGAAATTTTGTCCCTCCTCAAAAAACTTCTCTAAAAGCTCTTCATCTTCTTCTGCAATTGCTTCTAATAATCCTTGTCTGTAACCGTTTGCTTTCTCTTTTAAATCTTCCGGAATCTCTTCCTCTTTATACTCACCTTTACCATCTATATTAAATTTTAATACTTTCATTCTTAAAACATCAACTATAGTATCGAATCCAGCTCCGGGATTCACAGGAAATTGCAATACTGCAGATTCCGAACCAAAGCTTTCTTTAATATGCGATATTGTTTCCTCATACTCAGCGTTATCAGAATCAAGCTTATTAATTACAAAAATTACATTATTACTAAATTCAGTAGTAAATTTGAAACATGTTTCTGTTCCAACCTCGACTCCTTTAAATGCATCTATAACAACTAATGCTGTATCCGTAACTCTCAATGATGATTTCACTTCCCCGTTAAAATCCATATACCCGGGTGTATCGATAATGTTCATTTTTTTCAGCACACCTTTTGAATCTTTCCAAAAAGCATTCATTATCGAAGAATTGATTGATATTTGTTTATCTATTTCATCTTTATGATAATCACTAACAGTATTTCCTTCTTCAATTTTTCCAAACCTGTTCGTTACACCGGCTGCATACAATATTCCTTCTGAAAATATTGTTTTTCCAGTACCACCGTGACCAATGATAGAAATATTCCTAATTTGTTCTGATTTATAATCGGGCATAAATTATATTCTCCTTGAGTGAAGTATTATTGATAAAAATAAATTATTATATTTGAAATTAAAAAATTAGAATTGATTTTTTCGAAAACTGTAAGATAATATACATTTTTAATATTTTAAAGTTACTTTATAAAAATTTTTAATATTTATATATTGCATGCTTAAATAATAATTCAAGAACATAATATTAATCATATAAATGATAGAAAAATTAAGAAATATTGTAGAGAAATTTAATCAGGAAATTTCGAAAGAATATTATTTACAGGGCGCAGGTCTTAAAGATGACATAAAATTCGATGAAATCTACAAAAAGTATCCTGAAATAAAAGACAAAGAAAACATTAATATTCTAAAACAAGCTATTTCTAAAAATGAAGATAATCCTGAAGAAAGTAGAAAACTAACTTTATTTTTAGAGAATATTTACAACGAAGTTATCTCCTCAGAATTAAGTTCTTTATCAGAGGAGCTTTTGCTCAAAGAAGCATCAGGGAAAATTGAAATAAATGGAAAGGATGCATATTTCAGAAGTTCGATGATAGAAATGATAAACCAGGAAGACAGAAATATAAGGGAAAGTATCAGGAAAAAGAGAAATGAATTTATAGATGATAATTTAAATCCGATTCATGTTAAAATTCACAACCAGGAAAAAGAATTAATTGAAAAACTTGAATATAAAAACCTGATCGATATGTTTCAGTCACTCTCTGGAATAAATCTGTATACGCTAAATGACTCTATGCAGAATTTTTTGAAAATGAGTGAGGATATGTATGTAGACATTCTTTCATACTATGCAAAGAATAAATTAAATCTTAAAATTTCAGAACTGAAGAAACATGATCTCTTATATATATTAAGAGGTAAAGAGTTCGATAAATTCTTTCCTCAACAGGACCTTTTACCCGAGATGAGTAAGTTCGTATCTAAAATGGGTATTGATATTAGTGCAGGAAATAATATTAAGTTCGATCTGGATATAAGAGAAAAAAAATCACCAAGAGCTTTCTGCTCACCTGTTAAAATTCCGAGTGAAGTTTATCTCGTAATTTATCCAAGGGGTGGTGAAAATGATTATACATCTTTCCTTCATGAACTCGGTCATGCGTTACACTTTGCAAATATTAATAATGATTTAGGTTTTGAATATAAATGGTATGGAGATAATTCTGTCACCGAAGGTTATGCAATGAGTCTGGATCACTTAACAATGAATCCTATCTGGATGGAAAAGATTCTCGGAGTTAATTTTAAAGAATCGAAAGATTATTATATACACCGAAATTTCTTTGAATTAATGATGTTGAGAAGATATGCTGGAAAACTCGATTATGAAATTAAGCTTGCTGAAGCCGACTCATTAAAAGGTATGGATGAAGTTTACAGCGAAGTACTTTCGGATGCTTCAAAAGTTCATTACTCAGGCACAAATTATCTTGAAGATGTAGATGGTTATTTTTACGTTGCACGATATCTAAGAGCCTGGATGTTTCAGGCGAATCTTCATAAATGTTTGAGAAATAAATTCAACGAAGACTGGTTCGCTAATCCAAATGCGGGAAAGTTTTTAACCGACCTCTGGGGTTTAGGGCAAAAATTTAGTGCTGAAGAGTTGTTGGAAATGAACAATTGTCCAAGTCTCTCTGTAAATCCTGTCTTCGATGATATAAATAATGCATTGTCAAACTGATTTTTAAAATTTATTAAATTTAGCACGAAGGCGTATAACAATACGCCTTTAGTTTAAAAACAAATGCCTGACCTTTTACCAATAACGACATATGGAATGAAGATCCTAAGATCGAAGACAAAATCGATTGAAGATGTTGATACAGGTCTAATCGAACTCATCGAAAATATGTATTATACAATGCGGCATGCTAACGGTATTGGACTGGCTGCTCCCCAGATAAATGTAGACTTATCACTAACAATCGTTGATATTTCTTGTATAGAAGAATACAAAAATGTAAAACCCGTAATACTACTGAATCCTGTTGTTGAAGAATCGCACGGAGAATCTGTTTTTGAAGAAGGTTGCCTTAGCATTCCAGAAGTTAGAGCAGAACTGCAGAGACCAGATCAGGTACTTGTTAAATACCATGACCTTGATATGAAAGAAGTAAAAAAAGAATTTGATGGTTTTCTTTCGAGGGTTATACAACATGAGATTGATCATCTGAGTGGAAAACTGTTTATTGATTACTTTTCCAAAGAAGTTCAGAAAGAGTATAAACAACTTCTATCGGATATAAAGAAAGGCAAAGTAACCCCTGACTATCCTCTGCACGTAAACTCAGATGAGTTTCATGGTTTCTAAAAACCTTTGATTCCTCAATATGAAATAATTATTTTCTTATTATGAAAATTATTTTTATGGGAACACCGGAATTTGCTGTTCCTTCACTGGACATATTATTGAAAAACAACCACAATATCGTAGGTGTTGTCACGGTTCCTGATAAAAGAAAAGGCAGAGGCAGGACTATGCAGTATTCTGATGTTAAAAAATATGCTATTGAAAATAATTTGTATCTTCTGCAACCTGAAAAAATGAAAGACCCTTCTTTTATAAAAGAAATCGAAAACCTTCAACCTGATTTGATAGTCATTGTCGCATTTCGCATTCTACCTAAAGAGATATTTACAATACCCAAATATGGTTCTTTCAATTTACATGCATCACTCCTACCAAAATATCGTGGTGCTGCCCCGATAAACTGGGCATTAATAAATGGTGAAAAAGAAACTGGAGTTACAACATTTTTCTTAAAAGAAACCGTCGATACGGGAAATATAATTCTTCAGACAAAAATTCCAATAAATGACGATGATGATGCTGGAACTATACACGATAAGCTTTCTGAAATTGGTGCTGAAACAGTTCTAAAGACAGTCAAGCTTATTGAAAAAGGAAACGTAAATGTAACATCACAGGATAATTCGCTTGCATCACCTGCTCCAAAAATTTTTAAAGAAGATTGTAGAATAAATTGGGAACAGGACTCACTAAAGATTTATAATTTTATTAGAGGGCTTTCACCTTATCCCGCATCATACACATATCTTGATAATAAAATTGTTAAAATTTATAAATCCAAATTGACTAACATGAAGGTTACGAGTAATCCAGCAACTATTCACACCGAGGATAAAAAATTATTTGTGAATACAAAAGATTGTATGATTGAAATTTTAGAGTTACAACTTGAAGGTAAAAAAAGAATGAGTTCGAATGATTTTATAAATGGTATACTAAAAAACAAACCGCTAAATACCACTATCACCTTTAGTAATTAATTTCCCGGTCTGTACATCAAAAATATCTCACCAAACAATTCAACAAACATTTAATTAATACAGTACAAGTCCTACTTCATATATATAGCCAACTCTTCCTGATCATAAATTATTTTAAAAGTGGGATTGCCATTTAAGTCTTTTAGTTTTTTGTCTTTGAAAATATCAATACCATTGATGTTTTTTATTTTTATACTTCTCTTTAAATGTTTTGAATCTTCATTAGTAAAAAATATTTGAACGGCACTCAGAATCTTAGGGTGAACTATATAGGCAATCGGATACTCCTCATCCGGGATTTCTTCGTTATAGTTCATAAAGAACTCCAGTTCTTCGATTAATCTGCTAACGATAAAATTAAATTCTTTTTCAGTGCTCATCTTTAATGAATATTTTACAAAACTTACTACAATATTTTAACTATTATTCAATAAAAAAAGTTTAAAATAAATATCAATTTCTTATAAAAAAAATCAAAACCATCTCAAGAAAGACAATTCAGGTTTATCAAGCCTTGTGATTCCTTCCTCTGATGCAGCTTGTAGAGCTGATTCAAAATCATCTCGGGTTGGAGCTTGTGAAAGCTCACTTATTTCAGAAGCATCCCCGCATGGTCTATATTGAAACATAATATTTACATAAGTATTCGGGGATATATCATTGTAAATAAATTTCATAATCTCCTTCGTACCTGCAAGACCTTTTGGGAGAACAAGATGTCTGATTAACAGACCACGTTCCGCTGTTCCATTTTCATTGATAAATAATTCCCCAACCTGACGATACATTTCTATTATTGCCTTACGTGCTGTATCCGGGTAATCCTGTGCTTTGCATGTCTTTGAAGCAACAGTGGGATCCCAAAACTTGAAATCAGGCATGTAAATATCAATTACACCTTCAAGAAGTTTCAATGTTTCTACTTTGTCATACCCGCTTGAATTATAAACCAATGGAATTGATAATCCATACTCAACAGCTAACTCTATCGCAGAAAGTATTTGCGGAACAACGTGGGAAGGTGTAATGAAATTAATATTATGACACCCTTGTTCTTGTAAAGTTATCATCATAGAAGCTAACTCAGCGTCAAGGACTTCCCTTCCACATCCTTCGTGACTAATATCGAAATTCTGGCAAAAGTTGCATAACAGATTGCAATGAGTAAAAAATATCGTTCCAGAACCTCTCGTTCCGACAAGCGGTGCTTCCTCACCAAAATGAGGCTGGCTGCTGCAAACGACAGTATGCTTGCCTGTTCTACAAATTCCTACATTCTTACTTTTCTTAATATTTATCCTATCCACCTCGCAATTTCTCGGACAGAGTGTGCAATTTCTCAATTGAGAATTAGCTTCATCTACCTTATCTCTTAGTAAACCTTCATGATAAGTCTTAATATATGCAGGTTCAAAGTCTTTCATTACAAATTATAATTCACAAGAATATAAATCAAAAACTATCTATCAAAAGTACTTTTGAATGTTGAACACTCTTTATCAACTATTCTTGCGCTATGTTCGTCATCTAAAAAATCATAATGGTCGCAGACCAAACAATCACTCACCTTTCTTCTTGCAACGCGGTGAACGTTCAATAAATGTTTTGCAGAAATATTATCTGTTGTAATATTTTTCCCGCCTGTTCCGCATGCTAACATGAGCGATGGTCGCAGTGCGTTGTACGTTCCTCCCAGAGCACCCTGTGATGCAGGAGTGTTAACGAGAATTCTTCCGGCATTCATTACCGAAGCAAAATATTCAATTTTATCCTCATCGTTCGAGAAAATACTTACCGTATGACCCATCCCTCCATGCACATTTATTTTCCTGCACATTTCAATCGCTTCTTCGAATTCCTCTGCTATATATAACGCAAGAATTGGTGCAAGAATTTCAAGGGAAAGAGGAGATTTTAAACCAACATCATCAAGTTCAGCAATTAAAAGTGTTGTATCCGGCGGTACTTCAATTCCAGCCAGCTTTGCAATTACAGGTGCAGGCTGTCCTATAACCTGTGCACTCATTACTTTTTGCTCTTTATTAAAAGCAACTGCTTCGAGAAGTTTTATTTCATCCTTCGATAAGAAATATGCTTTTCTTTTTTTCAATTCATCAATAATCTCATCTGCATTTATCCTGTTGGCAATCAGTGCTTGTTCACTTGCACACACAGTACCGTTATCGAATGTTTTCGAAATGAAAATCTGTTCGATTGCAAAAGGTATATCGGCGGTTTTTCCAATATAAACGGGAACGTTCCCGGGACCAACGCCAATAGCGGGATTGCCTGAACGATACGCTTCTCTTACGAGTTCAACCGACCCGGTTGCAAGAACCAATGCTGTTTTTCTATGACTCATAAATTCTATTGTCTGTTCATTTGTTGAACGCTTAATCCACTGAATACAATTCTCGGGCGCTCCTGCTTTCAATGCAGCTTCATAACATATCCGGGCTGCTTCGATAGAACACTTTCTCGCGGCACCATGCGGGCGTATAATAATCGGGTTCCTGGTTTTTAATGATATGAGAATCTTAAAGAGAACTGTCGATGTTGGATTTGTAATCGGGGTTATCGCAAATATCGGTCCGAGAGGTTCTGCAATTTCGAGAACCTGGTGCTTTTTGTCCTCTGCAATCGCACCCACAGTTTTAAGATGTTTTATATCGTGATACACATATCTCGTTGCAATGATGTTTTTCATCACTTTGTCTTCCAGTACACCAAGTCTCGTCTCGTCACAAGCAAGCTTTGCTAACACTATACGATTATCAAAACCCGCTTCATAAACTGCTTTCACAATTTTATCAGTTTGTTCCTGATTTAGTTGACGGAATGATTCAGCAGCTTTCGTAGCTTTATCCATAACCTCGTCAACAGACAGACCTTTTGATTTGTTTTCAGTCATAGAATTTGTAAATGTTTAAACTTTAAATAATTCCAAGATAGTAAGCTACAATTATAAATGCAATAGCGACTTGAGATATGATGATAAATAAAAAGGGATTTAATTTGGTACTTGCCCGCCTGCTCCTATGGAGACAACTCTTTTTGGGCGGGACATTTGTAGTGCTATCTTTACCTGAGTTGACTTCCCGTGCACGGCACAAACCTTATCATGTTATGCCTATCATTAGTAAAAGCGTTACACGGAGATAAATGGAGATACACGAAGATGCACAGAGGAACGTATGTTATATGTCTGCCTCTACGGGGAACCTGTGGTGTATTATGAGTTACATTTGATTTCAACAACGAGGGAGTAGAAGCAGAGTCTTCCGAGTCTTACAGCGAGATTTTACGCAGAGTCACTCTGACGAGGAGACTCTGCGATTACAAAAAAAAGGTGAAATATAATTAAACAAAGGTATAACAGAATATGTCACCCCTACGGAGTTATGCCGTTACGAAATTAATATATGCTATAAAACTATCATCCCTTCGTCTATAGAAAAGAAAGTCAAGTAAAAACAGTTATCCTGTAAAGAATTTTTTTACAAAAATTCAGTTTTTTGCTTTCGGTTTTGCATCCTGCTTCAGTCAGATAACTAACAGCTTTTAGTTTTATTTAT
>JADHVP010000079.1 GCA_016783945.1 Ignavibacteria bacterium | reverse complement strand
TTTGCAAATATTTTTGAATGGGACATCAAATATGGAATGCGAAATGTTTCTAAGAGTTCAAACCAATCAGAAACAGAACTTTTTATTTCGAATTATCTCACTATTTATCCTATTGAAAAGCAAGAAGAATTGTTCGAACACGAGTTTGTCTTGAGAGATAGTTTTAATGATGAAGTTGATAAATTATAAAAGGAAAGTTTGCTTATAAAATGAAGTTGTTGGTGATGCCATAGGCATCCCTTCGGGATAACACCAACAACGAGGCGTAACTGTTATCTTCCTTCCAGCTGTTGGTGTTATCAGTCTATCCATCTTCTATTTATAGCAGTTTAGAAATGAAAGTTAGACTTTCATTCTAATAAATATTTTATTTAAATCCCGGGTTAGCTTAATTTCCTTTTGAACAATCTGTAGATAAAGAGCAAGATAAGAGCGCCAAAGAATGCCCCGACAAAATCTGTTGTATCACCTTCATCGTATATTCCAAGCCACCTGCCTAAGAAAGAAAATAAAACTGCGCCAGCTATACCGAGTAAAGTTTTTACTATAATTCCACCCGGGTCTTTTCCAGGCATAACAAACTTTGCAAGTGCCCCTGCAAGAAAACCTATAATAATTATCCAGACAATTGACATAAGATTATGTTTTTGATTAAGAGATGTGTTATTTGTTGGATAGACCAAAATAAATAAATGATTGTACAAAATAAAGTATTATTAGGATAATCTATTGTATGATTGAAAATAAAAATGTATTTTTTCACTCGTAACGAAACGGTGTCTCAATCGTAATTATAAATAACATATAAATCTTACATAAATAATAATGATTAAAAAGATACTTTTAATAATCGGAGCATTAATTATTATAGTGATATTAGGTTTAACAATATTTGTTGTTACATCGGGACCTGAGTTACCTCCTGAGACAGATGTAGTAATAGAGCAGGTCTTAAAATCTGAACCTCCTGAGTTAATCAAAGGTGAAACTGGATATGCAAATTCGAATAGTGTGAAAATCTGGTATGAATCTATTGAGCCTGCTGATACAAACAAGGGCGCTGTGTTGTTAATAATGGGAATAGCGAATGATGCGTTGTCATGGCCTGATTATTTTATACAACCGTTGGTTGATTCGGGATACCAGGTTATTCGATTTGATAACCGCGGGACGGGCATGTCCGACTGGATGGAGGACTGGGACAGCGATGATCCTTACACTCTTGAAGGTATGGCAAATGATGGAATTGCTGTGTTGGATGAACTTGGTATATTGAAAGCTCACATCATCGGTGTCTCAATGGGTGGTATGATAGCACAAGAGATAACCATCAATCATCCCGAACGAGTCTCCTCTCTTACTTCCATGATGTCCTCCGGGTATATTGAAGATCCTGAGTTGCCCGGTATCCCTGCAAGTATCATCAAAGAGTTTGTTATATTAGGAATCAAATACGCTTTGTTTTCCACTGAAGAAAGCCTTATCAAAATGGGCGTTGCCAGTCGTTTATTATTAATGGGGGATACGACTTACAATCCAAACGTAAAGAGTATTGCTGAAACTATGCTTTATAACATGCGTAAACGCAGAGGTTATAATACAGATGCATCACAGCAGCAAATGACAGCTGTTTCGACTTCCGGCTCGCGGTATGATAAGTTGAAAGAAATAGAAGTACCTGTTTTAATCGTTCATGGAACCTCAGATCCTATGATACCGATCGAGCATGGACGGAAATGTGCTGAACTGATTCCTGATGCCGACACACTCTGGGTCGAAGGGATGGGGCATGACATTCCTGATATCTTTACAGATAGGATACTCGGTAAGATGTTTCAAAATTTCCAACGAGAGATGAAACAATAGATGCTGAGGAGCAGGCTGATTTCATCTGACAGAGCTTAAGAGTAAGTTAGTTAACCACCCCTTAAGTAAATCACAAATGAAAAAAAACAAATAAATCATAATCGTCAAATTACAAGCACAAAATAATAAATGATATATTTATTGATTTTTGTATATTGTTGTTTGTCACTTATTTGAGTTTTGTAATTTGGTTATTGAAATTTTATAGTGATATAAAATACAAACAAACATCTCGCAGACTTAGAAGGTAAATCAGGATCAGATCTTAAGTATCTTATACGTTTTCCTCTATTGTATCATTTAAAATTTTATATTATCTTAATTCCTGAATAGTTCTTCCTGTCATAAATTATTTTTTTCAAATTTAAATTTTAAAAAAATGAAAACACTTTTATCATTATTTGTAATTGCTGTAATCTTCATGAATATATCTTATTCACAGGAGATACAGCTTCCTCCCCCTATCGATAACGAGTATTTTACTTTATCGGTCGGTGACTGGGTATCAGATGAGTATGAATTCATGGGAATGAAATGGACGGATGAGACAACTGTTAACTGGATATTGAATAATCAATTTCTTGAAATGAAATCTGTATCAACATCTGATAACGGATTTATATATAAAGCAGTATCCTACATGGCTGTCGATAATGAAGGCAATATAAAAGCCTGGATGTTTGATCTTTTTGGTTTACAGAATGTTAGTGAATATACGGGTAAAACGGATAGCAGCACCTGTACTATGGAAGGTGGGAATGAATACATGAAAAGCACCGGTACAGTTTCTATAGAAGATAATGTTACTACACAAAAAATGACATTCACATATCCTGACAAGGAAGGAAATACTGTAACACAGGAAATGACTATTATCTCCCGTAAGAAATAAAAATATAGATTTTCGTTTTAAAAAGGTCCGTCTGTAATTTGCAAACGGATCTTTTTATATTCATAGTATCTTGTATCTTTTACTGGTTCAGATTTATGGATATCAATCCCTTCGGGATAATCTGAACTATACGTATTGGATTGAACTTTCGAAGCAGTGTGGTAATTCACAACACATCTGTTAATTATTTTTTTATGAGAAAGTTATAAAAACTTGATTATGAAATTTAAAGGGTATTTATAAAATTATTGACAAGTAGGATATATAGTTTTATATTTAATACCATATGATTTTTGTGGTAAAAATTCTAGGAGATTCTATTATGAAACCAATTCAAAAAAAAATTATCAGTGTTTTTGTACTATATTTGTTTACGATTTCACTGTTCATTTGCGGTTGTTCGAATACGAAACATCGAGTTAATACTCAGGCGTTGATTGACCTGATAGCAGAGGTTGAAGAATTAAAATTTAAAGTGAATCAAAAGCAGATTGAAAAAATTCAGATACAGAATCAGATCGCTAAGATGGATGCCAACATAGAACAGTTTCATAATAAAATGGATTATGTAGCGAAAAGGTGTCCTTGAGTTGAATATAATATAATTAGTACATTATTTTAAATAATTAAGAAGAAAGGGAGCATGCTCCCTTTCTTTTTTATAAATTAACTTTTTCAGAATAATTGAAACTAATACTTTTTATTAGTATTAAGGGATTCTGAAATTAATTCCTCCATAAATACCTCCATAGTTTGTTGTTTTCACTTCTGTAAAAATAACATGGTATTTTACTTTACCAACGAAGTCTATTTCTTTACTAATGGGTACTTCCACTCCAGCCCCGATATTCATTCCAAAATCGCTATGAGAGTCCGATGGAATAGAAATAGTTCCGGAAGTATAGGAACCCTGGTGGAAAGTATATAAACCCACTCCAACATCACCGTAAGCTTTTACTTTTTTCTGTGAAAAGTAATATCTTGGACCTACGGTTGCTTCTATATAGCTCGAAGAAGGAGATGAGGAGCCTAAGTTTTTCATTTTCAAGAAATTGTAAGTCCCATTTCCGAATACTGCCCAGTATGGGTCGATGTGATAAACTACGTCTACCCCAGCATTTCCTCCGACATTATATCCATCTCCGAAACTACCGACGGGTAATGTTCCGCCGCCGGTAACATTTACTGACCAGTATGGATATTTGCTTTGAGAATTTCCTACGCTGGAAATGATAAGCAATAACAGAATTACTAGAAAAGTTTTCATTTTTTTTCTCCCTTTTTGTTTAGAAGTTATTATAAGTTATGATTTATGACTTAAAATATCAACGAACAATATATTAAAAAATTTTCAAATTAATTGTGTTAATATTATTATTTCATATCTTAAATTCCAATAATAAGTTTCTTCCTTTCTTTATTAATATTAATTAATTTGTATAATTGTAGCAGTTTTTCAATTTGTTAAATAAAAATTGTTCATGGCTGTTTTTAATAAGGCAAAATTTCGTTTCTATGAGGAATTGAACGATTTCCTCCCACCGGATAAAAAGAAATTTTTTTTCGTATATAATTTTGAATGTAATCCTTCCATAAAAGATGTTATCGAAGCTATGGGTGTTCCCCATACCGAAGTGGACCTTATATTAGTAAATGGTGATTCCGTAACATTTTCATACCAGCTTAAGGATAATGATGTTGTTTCTGTTTACCCGGTATTTGAAAGCCTTGACATCTCTAATGTAACTCATCTAAGGGAGAAACCTCTTCGGGAACCCAAATTCGTACTTGATGTGCATCTTGGTAAGCTTTCCAAATATCTTCGCATGCTTGGTTTTGATACACAATATCAAAACAGTTATGAAGACTCAGAGATTATTAAAATATCATTAGAACATAAACGAACAATCTTAACGAGGGATGTAGCACTTCTTAAATATTCGGAAGTAACACACGGGTATTGGATAAGGTCTCAGGATCCGATAGAACAATTAAAGGAAGTTATAAAACGTTCGGATTTATCTAAATCTATTAGACCTTTTTACAGGTGTAGTGATTGTAACGGGATTATAAAAGAGGTTTCGAAAGAATCAATTATGGATAAGCTTCAAACTGGAACGAAGAAATATTTTAATGAATTTTTCCAGTGTAACTCTTGCGGGAAAGTTTATTGGAAGGGTTCACATTTTAAGAAAATGGAAAGGTTCATAGAAAATTTGAAAGTATCTATATAGCAAATCCAAAAACAAAGCAAAAAAAGACCAATTGACATCGTCAACTGGTCTAAATAACAATCAAAGGTTTTACATATTAATACTTGCTGATTAACTTAAAGGTAACCATCACACTTGCTGAAATATTTATTGTTCCTTCACTGAATGTACTTTCCATATCTGTAAAACCTCTTGTTCCCATATCTGAAATTGAATTATAAGGGTTTGGATAATATGACGTAGCCTGTTCACGTATAAGCAAAGGCTCCCCTATAGACATCCCTAAAGTTTCTGCCATCTTTTCGGCTTTATCTTTTGCAGCAATTAATGCATCAGTCCTTGCCTGCTCTCTTGTTTCAATAGCTTTAGTTGATTCGAGTGTGATATTGTTTATATATACATCATCAATTTCTGTTAACTTTTCCGATAAACGATCGTATTTTTCTATATCTGAGACGGTGAACCAGATGTTGTTTGTGACACCATATTTTTTTTCATTGTTGTAATAAGGATTCAGTCTCTTGTTAATTCTTACTCCGCTGGTTTGGATATTTTTAGAGAGAATACCTTCTTCCTCTAATATATTTAAGACTTTGGATACAGATTTGTCATGCTGATACTTTGCTTCTTTTACATCATCCATATCGACCTGAACATTTACGCTCCAGTTCATCTTATCTGGTACAACTTTTATTATTGCCGTACCGAAGACTTCTATAACAGGAGGTTTACATTGTCCCTGAAGTTCTATTAAAGACAGAGGTTCGACTTGTGCATTGACTTTAACGATCGATGTAAAAAGAATGAATATGAAGAGTGCGGTTAATGGAATTTTTTTCATTACTTTGTTATCTCCTTAATTGGTTTAAGTAAATTTACAGAAATTACCGAAGATTTTTATACGTAACAATGAATTAAAAAATTTCACTTTTTTTGAATTATGTATTGCATATTTCTGAAATGAAAACTATTATCTATTAACGGTAATTCCTCTAAAAACCAAAAACAAGAGAGGGGGTATGCAATGATTAAAGTCACACAATTAGATGACCATAACAAAATTGTGAAAGAATGTACGGAAGCCATTAAGCTTAACCCGAAAGATGCTGAAGCATTTTACAAACGTGGTCTCGCAAATGGATATTTAAGAAATTATGAGAAGTCTATTGATGATTTTAATACATCAATTCAACTCAAACCGGATTTTGCCGAAGCTTACAATAGTCTCGGAGCAGCCCATTATTTTATTAAGTCTTATCAGGAAGCGATAGACTACTATACAAAAGCAATTGAGCTTGACCCGGAATTCATGAAAGCATTGATAAACCGTGTTATTGTTTATTTTGATTTGAAAGATTATAAGCATGCGGTTGACGATTATACAAGAGTAATCGAACTCAAACCGGATTTTGCCGAAGCATATTATAATCGTGGATATATTTATTCCTGTATGGATGAAACTCAAAAAGTATTGGATGATTATGATAAAGCTATTGAGCTTAAAACGGATTATGCTTTAGCATATTATAATCGTGGGCTTCTTTATTATAATAAAGGTGAATTCGAGAAAGCCGAGTTGGATTGGGATAAAGCAGTTAGTTTGAATCCGGATTTCGAAAAAGAGATAAAACCAATACCAAAGGGAAACGAAGCTAAGTAAGATTTTTATACCAGATATTTTCTGTATTACAGATTGTTTATTCCAGATAAGAATTAAATCGGTTTTATCTTCTGGTATTGAATTCACATTCGATCATACTTCTTTGAAAAATATTGCAGATAGTATTTAGGTATGAAAAATATTTTTAGGCTTACACAAAGAAAGGTTCATGCGAAGAAAATCAACAGGAGGTTTTTTATATAAGTGGTTGAGACACGCGTATGTATCAGTATTGCTGGTGGTTCTTGTTCCGGTAAAACCAGGATTGTCAAACAGCTAATCGAAGATCTGGATGGTAAGTTAAAATGTTGTTTTTTGTCTATGGATTCGTATTATAAAGACAAGTCCTTCCTTCCTTTTGAGCAGAGAAAACTTCAAAATTATGATGAACCTGAAGCCTTCGATCATTTATTGCTTACAAAACATCTCTCAAAAATATTAAATGGCGAACAAGTCTCTGTACCTGTATATGATTTTGTCACTCACACCAGACAAGGATCTGTAAAAACCTATCCCGCAGACTTACTTATTGTTGAAGGTATCTATGTTTTATATTTTGATGAATTAAGAAAATTCTATGATCTGAAAATATTTATTAATGCTGCTGAAAAAGTAAGAACCGACAGACGGTTAAACAGAGATACTATTGAAAGAGGACGAACAAGGAATGATGTGATTAATCAATTGAACAAAACCGTATTACCTATGCATAATGAATGGGTTGAATCGACAAAGAAATTTGCAGACCTTGTTATTGACAGCGGGAGGAACGATATAAAAACCTGTTCAAAAAAAATCATAGACTGCCTAACAGAAGAGTTTGCTCAGGTTTTCAGATGAATGTACTTATTTGAGATTTTTTTAAGGAATAATTATAAAGTTATAGCACGAATAAAGGAAGCTTTCAGGTTTCCTTTTTTGTTAATATCATTTTTAATCGAGAATTGTTTTATTGTATAGTATATGCCAGCCGTTGAATTTCAAAATATCACAAAAAGGTTTGGGGAACTTATTGCAAACGATGACATTTCGTTTACAATAAAGAAAAATACTGTCCATTGTATCCTTGGTGAGAATGGAGCAGGGAAGTCGACCTTAATGAACATTCTCTTTGGTTTGTATAAACCTGATGAAGGTAAGATACTTATAAATGGGTTTGAAAAAATTTTTAAGAGTCCTCTTGATGCTATAGAATCGAAGATAGGTATGCTTCATCAACATTTTAAGTTAATTGATGACTTCACGGTTTTAGAAAATGTGATCTTAGGTAAAGAAGTTTCGAAAGGTTTGAAGTTAAACTTTCCTGATTTAAAACAGGAATTACTGCATCTGATAATTCAATATAACTTAGAATTAATTTTAAATGATAAGGTTTCTGATATTAGCATTAGTGAACAACAGAAGGTCGAGATTCTAAAGTTATTATACAGAGATTCAGAGCTTCTGATCTTTGACGAACCTACCGCCGTACTTTCACCTATAGAAGTCGAGAGGTTCTATAACATTATAGGAAGATTCAAAAGTGAAAGGAAGACAATTATTTTAATTACACATAAGCTGAAAGATGTAATGGAAATATCTGACAAGGTAACTGTTCTAAGAAAAGGAAAACTTGTGTATGAAGCAGACAGGAATGAGATTGATATAAGAGGGCTTAGCAGGGAAATTGTAGGGGATATTGAAATTTCTGATGTGCCATACAAATCCTACCATATGATGAATTATATGGATACGACACTCGAGCTTAAGGATGTTTCTTTAAAGAAAAACAAGATGAAGGTTTTGGATACCTTGAATCTTGAATTAAGGAAAGGTGAGATTCATGGAATTGCAGGTGTGGAAGGTAATGGGCAGAGTGAAATCGTCGATGTATTATTCGGTATTGAAAAAACTTTCACCGGAACTTACGATAAACTGGAGAAGGACATTTCACTAGTGCCAGACGATAGAATCAAGAAAGGATTAATAAAAGAGTATTCAATAGGTGAAAATATCATTTTGAAGAAAGACGATAAGGGAATTATTTCTAAGAAACTGTTAAATGGTATATCAGAGGAAATTATTTCGAAGTATGACATACGTGTTAATGATATTAGTTCAGAGTTAGGCTCGCTTTCCGGGGGAAATCAACAGAAGGTTGTATTCGCGCGAGAGATAGAACTTGATAACACAACACTTCTATTATCACATCCAACTCGTGGAGTAGATATTAATGCAACTGCATTCATACATTCAAAAATAATTTCACAGAGGAATTCAGGGAAGGCTGTTCTTTTAATTTCATCAGACCTCGATGAATTGATAAGCTTATCGGATAGGTTGAGTGTTTTATATAAAGGAAAAATTCTAAGGACATTTAAGCAATCTGAATTGAAATCAGAAACGGGCGATGTGAACGAAAAGGTTCTCGAAAAAATTAGTAAACTCATGTTAGGAATAAATAAGTGACGAAGAAGACGAAAATAAATATTGTATCGTTATCACTCTCAATAGTATCTACTTTTATCATTACAGCTCTTCTGATGGTCGTGTTAGGTAAAGATCCATTCGAGATTTTTAGTGTGATGTTTGAAGACGTCTTTACTAGCGGTTATGGAATCGGGCAAACACTTTTTAAAACGACCCCGTTGATTATATGTGGGTGTGGGCTTGCTATATGTTTCCATGCTTCTTTGTTTAACATAGGTGCAGAAGGTCAGTTGAACGCTGGATCGTTCATTATTGGGATAACGGCAGTTTATTTTTCTGATTTACCTTTCGTTCTTTTATTTCCGCTTTGTTTAGTTTGCGGATTTGTTGTAAGCGGCTTCTTTGGATTGATTCCAGCGTTAATAAAGATAAAAAAGGGAGTCAGCGAGGTCATCACGACTATTATGCTTAATTTCGTGGTACTTGCTCTGGTTAATTATTTTCTTATAGATTTCTTTGCGGTGAAGTCAACTTTGCGAACTATAAAGATTCCTGAAAACATAATGATACCAAAGCTTTCTGAATATTCAGATTTTTTTCAGGGTTCGTCATTAAACCTGACATTCTTCTTTGCATTATTCCTGGCTTTCATAATTTACATACTTATTTATAAAACGAAGTTCGGATATGATTTAAGAGCCGTTGGTTTTAACGAGACAGCTTCGAAATATATCGGGCTTAAAATTAATAAAATTATCATTGCTGCATTTGTAATTGGAGCAGGTATCACGTCTTTTGTTGGGATAAATTTTATAATGGGTTACAAGGGATATTATGAACTTGGATTTTCGAACAACTTAGGCTTCACTGCAATTGCGGTTACTTTGCTTGCTAAGAATAATCCCATAGGAATAATATTCGCAGCGTTATTATTTGGCATACTTGACTATGGAGGTCTTGCTATTAACCTTATAATACCAAAAGAGATTATGCTTGTTGTGCAGGGAATCATTATACTAACAATATTATCAATAAACAAACTTGTTGAGAGTTATTATAATAAATGATTTTTAATTGTTATTAAATAGATGGAGATTTTTTCTTTTTTAATATCGTTTACATTTTTAGCACAGGTGTTAAGACTCTTTACACCTTACTTTCTCGGGGCGAATGCAGCAAATTTTTCCGAGAGGGGAGGTGTTATCAATATCTCCATCGAAGGTTTTATGATTTCATCTGCATTTGGATATGGACTCTTTTCCGTACTAACTGGTGATGTGATTATTGGATTCTTTGCAGCTATTATAATTAATTTGGTTTTTAGTTTGTTGTTTGCTTTGTTTACTGTAAAGCTTAAGATTAACCAAATCGTTGCCGGGGTCGGTTTCAATCTTTTAATGGCAGGTTTATCGAAGTTTTTTATAATATTGATATTCAAGAGTTCAAGCAACACACCGCGATTTGATGAGCTTCCATCTATTGGATTTTTAGAGGGTATTCCATACGTAGGAAATGTTCTAGGAGATTTTATAATATTGTTTTCTTTCGCACTCGTGATTATTTCAAACTTTGTATTGTTTAAGACTAAGTTTGGTTTACGACTTCGCTCGGCAGGAGAAAATCCCACGGCAGGGGAATCACTCGGTGTAAAAGTAAGAATGTATAGATTATATGGAATTATGATTTGTGGTTTTTTAAGTGCCCTCGCCGGGATATGGTTAGCATCTAATCAGAATTCATACACAGATGGAATGATAGCAGGGAGAGGTTTTATTGCACTTGCAGCAATGATAATCGGTAAGTGGAAACCAACGAATATCTTTTTTGCCTGTTTAATGTTTGCCTTCTTTGAAGCTTTTGAGATTACTCTTCAGATAGCAGGAACAGATATTCCCTCACAGTTGATACAAATGCTTCCTTATGCGATAACTATACTGGTTTTAATTGGATTCATCGGGAAGACAAAACCTCCCGCAGCGGATGGTGTTCCTTATTAAGATATATTAATCGTAGTCTTTTCTTTTTGAGTATCTTCGTTTGTCAGCCCCCCATAGTAATTTACTATTCAAAGTTTGGAAGTAGGTTTTATCTAAACTTTTTACAACATGAATATTATATTCTGCTTTCGTTATTGTAAATTTATCTGGAGATTTATAAACATTTGTGAGGTAGCCGTCTGATGTAACGCGAAACTCTCTTTGACCATAGACATGAATGTCGATAATTTTATCATCGGGTATAACAATAGGTCTGAAATTCAAAGTATGCGGACAAATTGGTGTGATTATAAAAACTTTGCTTTGAGGAGAAATAATGGAACCTCCTGCTGACATAGAATACCCGGTTGAACCTGTTGGTGTAGATACAATTACTCCGTCTCCGACAAATCGGATGACTTTCTCTTTGTTACAGAAAATTTCGATATCGATCATTCTTACGGAATTGGATTTATCGATGACGATATCGTTTAGGGAGTAAAATATTTTTTTCTTTTTGTGCTTGGTGGTTAGTAAACAAAGCTCATCTACTCTAAACTTGTTGTGAATAATATCAACGATAAAATTATCTATTTCATCCGGGGTGACTTCTGCCATAAATCCAAGGCTTCCAAGATTGACGCCGAGAATTGGTATATTGTTTTTTCCTACAACCCTGGCAGTGTTTAGAAATGTGCCATCCCCCCCTATGGAAATAATTAAATCTGAACTTTTGAGGATTGTGCTTTGTGGGTATGAATATTTTTTTAAAGAATTCTTTTCTAATAAAACATCAAGATCCTTATCGATAAAAAAGTCTATTTTTTTCTGTATTAAAAAATTAATGAGATTGTTTAAAACATTCTCAATGTTGCGACTTTTTGTATTTCCAAGAATACCAAATTTCATTTTTTGCT
The DNA here is from genome assembly GCA_016783945.1 of Ignavibacteria bacterium. Classification (GTDB taxonomy): domain Bacteria; phylum Bacteroidota; class Ignavibacteria; order Tepidaquicellales; family Tepidaquicellaceae; genus BS750m-G4. Next base: position 417 of record JADHVP010000079.1, on the reverse strand, counting down.
TGTTTTATTTGTCTTCCTTTTTTTCCTTTTTAGGCGGGTTTTCCTTCTTTTCTTCTTGTTTGTTTTCAGAGTTTTCTTTTGTATCCTCGCTGGTTTCATCCTTTTTACCTGTATCGGTTTTTTCATCTGTTTTATCTGATTCAGGTTGGCTTTCTTTCTCTCCGCCTTTTGTTTGCTCTGCAACAAAATTCAACTTTAGTTCTGATAATGCCTGGTCGATATATTTACTCTCTTGTTCATTAAGGTTGTTCTTTGTTTTTTCTTTTAACATTTCAATCATATCGATAGTTGTCTGTGCTGCAGCAAGGTCTTTTTCTGTTTTCTCAGTCATAGGATTTCTTAATTTACCTAATGAGACTAAGGTTTGCATCTGGAACGTATAAATCAGAGAGACGAAAAGCTGTGTGTTTTTGTTAT
>JADHVP010000078.1 GCA_016783945.1 Ignavibacteria bacterium | reverse complement strand
TGTAATTTATAATAATACACACCTGAAGCTAAATTACGAGCATTAAATATTACGAAATGCTTTCCCGGATCCTGCTGTGGCTTATCAAAGGTTGTTACAGCTTTACCCAGTGCATTATAAATAGTAATCTTCACATCTGATTTATAAAGTATATTGTAATCGATCCTTGTAACAGGATTGAACGGATTAGGATAATTTTGAGAAAGTTCGTACTTATTAATAACTTCGTTATTCCCAACTCCTGAAACGGTAGGACTTACGTAAACAGATACTGTTCTCTTATGAATCGGAGTACCGTTTGAACCCTGACCAACTACTGTTATAGTATATGTTCCCGTTGTAACACCACCTGTTGCAGTAACTCTCATTGGTTTTGAATATGGGAATGTGGGTATCGTGTTTCCGTTTGGGAATGAAACAGTCAAAGAACCACTACCTGGAGTAGGTGAAATAGTTGCGGAAAAACTCGCAATATCTGTAAACGATTTCACACTCGGTATTTCAAATCTATAATCTACCGAACCATTGTTTGAGTTTAAACTATCGAGTGCAGGATAAACACGCATTGCAAAATCCGGGTAGTAAGCAACAAAACTCGCAAAAGAACCATATCTGAAATCTGTCCACGCTACCATTGATGTCTTCGAGTTTGATGTAATTCCTGTGTAGTCTCCCTGATATCTTGGGTAACCACCGCCGGGACAACTCGGACAATCTATTCTCATTTTTTGATTCGATATCTGCTGATTTGTTACAAAAGAAGCACCACCATTATTCGAATATGATGCGTAAATTAATGCACTATCTGTGGTCGGGGTATCTCGTGTATCCATCCACTGTATGTATAATCTTCCGGTTGCTTTATCACACCATACAGCCGGTTGAAATTGATAATTGTTTTGTGAATTCGGATCGTCGTTTACAATGACCCCAGATGACCATGTAGCTCCTTGATTATCAGAGTACCTGCAATAAACGTCTGATTTGTTTCCATTCCCTGCAGGATTGTTAGTTGCATATACGAGATAAAGTCTTCCCCTGTGAGAACCATAGCTGTTATCCGCAGTAATAAACGGATAGGGTCTTAATCTCATATTGTGGATGGAATTTCTACCGTTGACAGCATTCCCTAAATAACCAGAGAAGTATTGAGCAGATACAGCTGTGAAACTCGCTCCGCCATTTGTTGATTTATAGAATACATAACCAGAAGCAAAAGCACTACCAGAATTTATTACTAAATGAACTGTCCCACCCTGAATGCTTCCATTAGGACCTACACATGCCATTGTTCCCGGTAAACGATTGATTGAGATGCTTTGAGCCTGAACAAAAGAAGCTCCGAGGTTTGTACTTCTCTTTATGTTAACACCACTGCCATTCGACATGGTAGTATATAGATAATTTGAATAGGGACCACCCGTTTGATCTGCACATATCCAATTTTTATCGTTTCCTGAATTTCCATATACCCAAGTTTGCCAGGTTTGTCCATTATTTGTAGATTTCACAACCTTGGTTCCTGATATATAACCATACATGTTTTCATAATACAGATTACCCAGGCTGTCATAAGCAGTAACGGGATCTCCTGCTGGAGAGGTTCCAAAATTAGGATTGTTAATACTCCAATTGAAACCATCCTCTGTATGATGTGTTCCATTGATGTTGTATGCAACAAAGAATTGTAATGGATCTCTCGGGTGTGTCGAAATATGACACTCCGCAAAATCTGTTCCGAGGTTGAAATTATCATAATAATTAACCGTAACAGGTGCCATCGGAGACATCAATCTTGGAGGTAAATTATTGTAAGTATCTTTAGGTATACCATCCCTGAGTGGGTCGTCAACCTGTCCAAGAATTGTATAAGACAAGCTAAGAAAAACAAGTAAAGAAAGAACCTTCATAAGATTGCTAACTTTAATAAGAGAACGTAATTTCATAGTCTAAAATATTTAGTTAGAAAAATAATTCGTATTATAATACTAATTTTTTTAAAAAACAATAAAGATATATTAAATATAAAATTTATTTTTTACCTTCTGGTGGTTCATATTTATCATTAATCAGGAAACGAAAACCTGACAATACGTTATTAAGAAGCGGGTTTTTAATCCGCTTCAAAATTACTGATATTCTTAGAAGTAAATTCAAAAGCAGTCCAACTAAATCAAATCTGCCTTTACCCTTTGTGGGCTGGAAGAATTTAATCCGAAAGTGGGACAATAATAAATTATTTCAACAATAGCATTTTCTTAACATCCGTGAATTCGCTTGCTTGTAATTTATAATAATAAACACCACCTGCTAAATTGGAAGCATTAAATATTACAAATTGTTTACCTGGAGCTTGTCTTCCCCGCTTCATTTCAGAAACCACTTTACCCAGCACATCATAAACCGTTATCTTTACAACTGATTCTTTTAACAGATTATACTCTATCCTTGTAGAAGGATTAAATGGATTCGGAAAATTCTGATGCAATTCGAATTTATTTACAATCACATTTGAATTAGATGTTCCTGTAACCGTTGGATAAGCATATAAAGTAACAAACCTCTGGTGTACAGGTGTTCCATTTGGTCCTTTCACAGTTAAGACGGCATTGTAAGTTCCCGGAGACACATTATTAGATGTTATCCTTGATTTCCTAACACCCGGGAATGAGCTTAAAGTATTACCTAACGGATAAACAACACTAAAATACCCAGTAGGCGGTGTTGGTGTAAACTGTGTAATAAATGTTATAGTATTACTCCACAACTTTACTGCCGGGATATTGAGATTAATCGTTATAGAACCATTCGTACTATTTATACTGTCGGATGATGGACTAACTGTAAAAGCATAATCCGGGAAATAAGCAGTATAGCTACCAAAATTTCCATTCCTGAAATCTGTCCATGCCAACATTGAAGTATATTCATTAGATGTGATTCCATTATAGTCGCCTTGGTATCTTGGAGATCCACTTACACCACAGGTTGTACAATTTATCTTCATTTTCTTATTGGAAATTCTCTGGTTTGTAACGAATGATACTCCGCCATTGCTTGAATATGAAGCATAAATATAAGCACTATCACTGGTTGGTGTATCCCTTGTATCCATCCATTGAACATAAAATCTGCCAGTTGTCTTATCACACCAAATAGCCGGGTGCCATTGATTGTGATTTTGTGTACTTGCATCATCGTTAACTTTTACTGCACTCGACCAGGATGTACCCTGGTTAGTAGAATACCTGCTGAAGATATCGGGTTTATTTCCATTTCCGGGAGGATCATTTGAAGCGTAAACACAATAAAGTCTTTTCCTATAAGGACCGAAGCTATTATCAGCTGCAATAAAAGGATACGGTCTTGTTCTCATATTCTCAACTGAATTCCTGCCATTAACATTAGTTCCGACGTAATTTGCCCAGTTCACAGTAGACCTTGTAGCAAAGGAATTACCTCCATCTAAAGACCTGTAGAAAATATAAGTAGAAGCAAAAGTACTACCAGAATTTCCAACGACGTAAACCGCACCTCCTGAAATACCTGTAGGTCCTACACATACCATTGTCCCGGGTAAAGGAGAAAATGAAAAACTATATGTTGATGAAAAACTCACACCTCTGTTTGTACTTCTTACAAAATTAGCACCATTTAAGGAACTATTAGTCATTGTCGAATAGACATAATTTGAATAAGGACCAGCAGTCTGGTCTGCAGCAAGCCAGTTCTTATCTCTTCCAACATTTGCATTTACAATTGGGAGCCAGGATAAGCTGTTATTATCCGACTTTGCAACCTTTGTTCCCAGAATACTCGTGGACCCATACATATTTTCATAATATAATCTTCCTAAGCTGTCATATGCTGTTACAGGGTCTCCTCTTGGTCCGGAAAAAGGTGGATTATTCGATGCGAATGCATGACCGCTCGTTGTATAATGTGTTCCATTTATATTATATGCAGTAAAAAATGCTTTTGGATTAGTAGGGTTTATCGAGATATGTGCTTCTGCAAAATCAACACCAATATCGAAATTATCAAAACCGTTAATAGTAACAATCGTTGGTAATGGTGTTATTTTAGGTACAGTCTGATCTAAAACCTCGTAAGGGACACGATCTACTAATGGATTATCATAATCACTATAGATTTTAGAACTATGATTCAAGAAGATAACAGTACTTAAAAAAACAAGAAAAATAAATAATTTTATGATGAAAATTCTTTTACTCATAAAATCCTCCTTTGGTTTTAGAAATTTTTTTAGTTTAATATTTTTATCATTAAAAAACAATCAAAAATTATTTTTTAAATGTTAGTTAATTGACTATAGTTAATTTACTATATTAGCTCTTTTCTTAGTATTTCAAGAGCCATTTGCACAGATCTTATCTTATTCCTTTCCCTAATATTTCCTAACATAAATTTTCTTGTAAAAGTTTTATTTTCATCTGAATATCCTATCCAGATTAAACCAACAGGCTTCTCATCTGTACCCCCGGTCGGTCCGGCAATTCCTGTTATGGAGATTCCTATATCAGATTTTAAAATGTCCCTGACTCCATTTGCCATTTCTTTCGCAGTTTGTTCACTCACTGCTCCGTACTTCATTATAGTTTCTTCCTTAACATTGAGTACTTTCATTTTAACATCGTTCGAGTAAGAACAAATTCCTCCTAAATAATATCTAGAACTTCCGCTCACATCTGTTATTCTGGAAGATAGTAAACCTCCCGTGCAGGACTCAGCAGCGGAAAGCGTTAAGTTTTTCTTTACCAGTAATTCACCCACAATTTCCTCTAACAGGTCATCATCGGTTCCATAGATATATTTACCCGCTCTTTTATTTAGTTCGCTCTCTACCTTTTTTATTTCTTCCTTTGCTGATGCTTCATTTTTAGACTGCACGTCTATTCTTAACCTTACTCCTTTTGGCGAAGGAAGGAATGCAAGCTTATTATCACCTATAAACTCACCGATGTCTCCGATTAACTCGTGTAAGCCGGACTCACTGATACCCGTAGTAAGCAAAGACCTGCTTTTTAGAACATAATCTATTTTAGTTTTAAACTTTTCAAGAATCATTGGTAGAACAGACTCCTTCATCATCGCAATCATTTCAAAAGGAACACCGGGCAAAGCAACTACAATTCTATCTTCTTTTTCAAACCACAGACCCGGGGCGGTACCATTATTATTCCATATTACTTTGGAATTCCTTGGTACAAGAGCCTGCTCAAAATTCGATTCAGGGATTTTTATATTCCTTCTTTCGAAAATCTTTTTAATATGTTCGAGAACCTTCTTATCCTCAACCAATTCATCTTTAAAAAATTTTACCAGGACAGGTTTTGTTTTATCATCGTGAGTAGGTCCCAAACCTCCCGTGATAACCGTAACATTGAAATTCACAATCGAATCATTCAATTCTTCAAGAAGATCCTCTTCCCTATCGGGAATAGTAACGATCCTCTTCACGTATATTCCAATTGAATACAACTCCCTGCTGATAAAGAATGCATTACTGTTTGAAACCTGCCCAATTAAAATTTCATCACCGATAGATATAACTTTGGATTTAATCATATTCGAAATTTAAAGTCCTGTGCTTATCAAGATATTAATAAGAAAACTTATAATTAAGTAAGATACAATCCCTGCATAGATACCTGCTACAACATCATCCATCATAATTCCAAAACCGTTTTTTAACTTGTCAAAATATCTTGCCGGTTGTAGTTTCATTATGTCGAAAAATCTAAAAGTTAAGAATGCAACTAATGCAGAAATAATCTTAAGATCATTTCCAATTATTTCGAATAAACTGCTTAGTATTAAAACTGTAATCCACATTCCGACTATCTCATCTATAACAACAACCGAAGGATCATCCCCATATCTTTTTATCATCTGGTGAGATACAAAAACTCCTATGATAAATACAACAACAATAACAGGAATCAAGACTGAGGATTCAATAAATCCCGGAATTAAAAAAAATAATAAACCAAACAAACTACCGAACGTCCCGCTTGCTTTCGGTATATAACCAACAAACAATCCGCTCGAAAATAACATACTAAAAAAATTTACTTTGTAATCGGGATTTACAATAGTCTTTTCTTTGATATACTTCAAACGTTCTTTTGAGTTTTCTTTTCAAAAAAATATGAAATACCGGTATAAAAAGTTAGCAATGTTACTAACAACATTAAGTAATAATTTGTATTAGAATCTAAGAAATTATTTATTACAACCTTCAAAGAATACCCGATATCAAATGTAATTAGCACTAATAAAAATAAAATCAGGAAAATATACGTCATCTGGACAAATGTTTTTACCTTTGCAATATATGACGTCTTCAATGTTTTACCAGTATACTCGTTATAAGATCTTAACACTGTAATCACAATATCCCTAATGACTATAACTAACATCATCCACGAAGGCATGATCCCTTCTATAAAAAAAAGAATAAATGCAAAAGATGTTAGAATCTTATCCGCAAGAGGATCAAGAAATATTCCTGTTCTTGTAACCGATTTGAATTTTCTTGCATGCCATCCATCATACCAATCCGTAAGAACTGCCACAAAAAAAACCAGCAACGATAATTGCTTTACCAGTTTATCTCCTGAAAAATACATGAATAAAAAAACCGGGGATAGAATAATTCTTATGATAGAAAGCTGATTAGGAAAAGTCATAATAATATTAAACCAAATCCTGGCAAATTAAGATCAAACAAGTTTTAAAAAAGAATATCGAACAAGGATTAACGAATTATGAACGACGAAGTTAAATAGTCTCTCATAGTAATATACTATAAAAAAATCAAAGATCGTTGTTCCTTGTTCATTTATTTCATGATGATATTTAAGTAAATATTTTTTTGTACAAAAATCGTTTAGAAGAACGCTAAGATGTTAATGAATTCTGTTAATTTGATAAGAACTAAATTCTGCCCAGACCAACATTATAAAAACTCAATCACAGAATTCTTCATAACCTCTCATATAATCTAAAATTATCTCCGCAGCTTCCTCTTCCATATCCTGCTTAAGATTTTTATCCTCGATAACATCTTCTATTAATTCCCAGACTTCACACCAATCGCTGTCCATAGCTTTCTGTGCTTCAGCAAGAGCATTAATCATCGCAACAGTATAACTGCTCTTTAACTTTTTAATGGCTTTGTTTAAAAAAGGAATTCCCCTCTCAGGTTTGAAATAATTATCCATCACAAGCAAATAACCTACACAGAAAAGATCATTACCACTGAGCTTCGCGTTTTTAATTTCCTTGATTGTTTTATAAAATATAAGCGAGCAGTAAATATCAGCATTCTTCTTACCATTAAAATCCCAGCTCAACGCATTAATCACAGCTGCTTTGACATCAATAGGATTCTCTTTAGAATGGAGATAATTTGCAAACTCCTCATCCATAACACCAGATTCATGAGCCTTTGCTACAATATCATAATCCAGATAAGCTTTATAAAAAGGCGTTGATGTTATCGGTGAATCTGCAAATGAAAGATTTGAATATATTAAAGTAAAGATGAAGATTGTTAGTAAAGATTTTATAATGTTCATAAGTGTAAATTTTATTTGCATCAATTTAAACATTTAAATTTTCTTTTAAAATCATATAAGAAGAACTCAACCAGTTTTTAAGTCGTGATGCTCTTTATCTGGATAAACCTATAAAATAGAACAGAAAAGTTAAAATGAAAAATATAAATTGCTCTAATTTAAAATTAAATCTTTTTTTAAATTATATTGGTCAAGGTATTACCTTTAATATAAATTGGTCAAAAATTATATTAGAGTTTTTAAAATGAGAAATTAATTATTCAGATTAAACCAATGGAGAATTGCTAAATGTCTGAAGAACAAAGAAAACTTACAGATATTAAATTAGAACAAGAATTAAACCTGCCTAAAGATTTTAAGCCATCTTCCATAGACGAGTGGAAAGAAATTGTTAACAAAGACCTAAAAGGAGCTTCATTCGAAAAAACACTTATCACAAAGACTTACGAAGACATTGACCTTCAACCTCTTTATTCAAAAAGGGATACTGAAAGTCTTACATTTATCAATAACATGCCGGGATTTTATAATTTCGTCAGGGGAAATAAAGCTTCAGGCTTTGTAAGTAAACCGTGGGAAATCAACCAGGAATTAATTTATACCAATGCTAAGAAATTTAACGAAGCCTTGAAACACGGTTTAGATAATGGTCAAACAGGTATAACTCTTACAATAGATGAAACAACAAAAGCAGGATTAGACTCCGATAACGAAAAGGTTAGCGAAGCAGGAAAAGGCGGCATTCCGGTATCCACACTTATTGACTTATCGAAAGCTTTACAGGGAATCGATATAACAAAATTCCCTATTCATATAGATGCGGGTTTTTCTTCTTTACCATTTGTCATTATTTTTTCTGCTTATCTGAAAAAAGAAGGAATAGAAATAAAGAATTTATCTGGAAGCATTGAATCTGACCCGGTTGGCTTTCTCGTCTGTAAAGGAAAACTTCCTGTAACACTAGAGCAAGTATTCAATGAAATGAAGACGGTACTAAGGTGGTCAATAGATAATGCTCCAGAGATAAGAACAATTGGTATTAATGGTTCAATATATCATAATTCCGGAGCAAGTGCTGTTCAAGAATTAGCCTTCGTATTATCAACAGCAGTAGAATATATGAATCAAATGACAGACAGAGGATTAACACCTGATAACATATCCGGTAATATGAGATTTACATTTGGAATAGGTTCGTTTTATTTCATGGAAGTTTCAAGACTAAGAGCTGCCCGGATGTTATGGGCAAAAATATTAAATGAGTACAAGGTTAGCAATGGTTCGAAGAAAATGATAATTCACAGCCGTACATCTTCATATAATCAAACGAAATTCGATCCGTATGTAAACATCCTCAGAACAACAACGGAAGCATTTTCAGCTATTGCGAGCGGAACAGACAGCCTTCATACAAATAACCTCGATGAAACATTCAATATTAGTAATGAGTTTTCATCAAGGATTGCAAGAAACACACAGACCATCCTGCACAATGAATCGCATTTAAACCGGGTTATTGACCCTGGAGGTGGTTCTTATTATATTGAGAAACTGACTGAAGAAGTGGCAAAGAAGAGCTGGACATTGTTTCAGGAAATTGAAAAGCAAGGTGGAATAATCAGAGCTCTTGAGAAAGGTTACCCTCAGGAACTTATTTCTGAAACAGCATCCAAAAAAAAGAAAGATGTATCAAGAAGAAAAGCAATCATAATTGGTACGAACATGCATGCTAATAAAAAAGAAGAAAAGCATGAAGCAAACCTGCCGGATTATAAAGACATTTATAAAAAAAGAGTAGATTTCTTTAAAGAATTTTCGAACTATGCTTCTAAAAAGAAGTATACAACATTTTTAAATAAACTTCAATCATTAGTTAGTTCAGAATCAAATGATATAATAAATATTGGAGCTGATGCAGTTCTCCAAGGAGCTACGATTGGAAATATTTCAGAAACTCTTAGAACCAACTCTGTAGAGTCAATCAAAGTTAATACAATAAGTCCACATAGGGCTTCAAAAGTATTTGAAGATATCAGAAACACATCTGAAAAATATAAAAAGGAAACGAGTAACAGACCGAAAGTCTTTCTAATTAATAGAGGAACCCTGAAACAATATAAAGCTCGTGCTGACTTCTCAAGAGACTTCTTCGAAGTTGGAGGTTTTGACGTTCTTTATCTGGAAGGTTCTAAATCAAATGAAGAAGCAGTATCATCTGCAATTAATTCCAAAGCTCCGGTTGTTGTCATTTGTTCGACCGATGATACTTACACTGATATAGTCCCGTCAATAGTAAAAGGAGTCAAAGAAAAAAATAAAAACATTGCTGTTGTCCTTGCAGGTAATCCCAAAGACAGAAGAAAATTCTATGAAGATTCCGGGATTGATGAATTTATTTATATTGGAGTTAACATCCAACAGGTTCTTGAAAACTTATTAAGAAAGATAGGAGTGATGGCTTAATGAAAAAACCAGATTTTACAAAAATTGACTTGAACCTAAATCCACAAAATATTTCCAAAAAAGAATGGGAAGAGAGTTTTAAAAAGGAAACTGGGAAAAGTGTAGAGGAATTTATCTGGCATACAATGGAGCAAATTCAAGTTAAGCCATTATATACAAAAGATGACATCGAAGACTGTGAACATTTAGATTACATGCCCGGAATACCACCATTCTTAAAAGGTCCTTACAGTACTATGTATGTTACAAGACCATGGACCATTCGTCAATATGCTGGATTCTCAACCGCTGAAGAGAGCAATGCTTTTTACAGAAGGAATTTAGCTGCAGGGCAAATGGGTCTTTCAATTGCATTCGACCTTGCTACACATAGGGGCTATGACTCTGACCATAAAAGAGTTGTCGGTGATGTTGGTAAAGCAGGTGTTGCAATTGACACGATTGAAGATATGGAAATTTTATTTGCTGGAATTCCTTTAGATAAAATGTCGGTCTCAATGACAATGAATGGAGCCGTTCTGCCTGTTATGGCGTTTTATATAGTCGCAGCGGAAGAACAGGGGGTAAAGCATGAACAATTGACAGGAACAATTCAGAATGATATACTCAAAGAATATATGGTTCGCAACACTTACATATATCCACCAGCTCCATCGATGAAGATTATTGCAGACATTTTTAAATACACTTCCAAAAACATGCCGAAGTTCAACAGCATTAGTATATCCGGTTACCATATGCATGAAGCTGGAGCAACTGCTGACCTTGAAATGGCATATACATTGGCAGATGGTCTGGAATATATTAAGACAGGAATAGAAGCGGGTTTGAACGTAGATGACTTTGCTCCAAGGATTTCATTCTTCTGGGCACTGGGAATGAATTATTTTATGGAAGTTTCTAAGCTAAGAGCTGCACGATTAATATGGGCAAAGTTAATCAAACAATTCAGTCCAAAGAATCCCAAATCAATGTCTTTAAGAACACACTGTCAGACTTCCGGATGGAGTTTAACCAAACAGGACCCTTACAACAACGTTATAAGAACCTGTATGGAAGCAATGGCAGCTGCTCTTGGACATACTCAATCTCTGCACACTAATTCTTTGGACGAAGCAATTGCTTTACCAACAGACTTTTCAGCACGGATTGCCAGAAATACACAATTGTACTTGCAGGATGAAACAAACATTACAAAAGTAATTGACCCATGGGGAGGTTCATATTATGTCGAATCTTTAACCAACGAATTATTGAAAAAGGGATGGGAACACATTCTCGAGATAGAATCCTACGGAGGTATGACAAAAGCAATCGAACAGGGAATTCCGAAGATGAAAATTGAAGAAGCATCTGCCCGCAAGCAAGCAAGAATAGATTCCGGTAAGGAAACAATCGTTGGTGTCAACAAACATATACCGGAAAGTGAAGAATCAATTGAAATTTTAGAAATCGACAATACAGCTGTACGACTATCACAAATAAAGAAGATTGAAAAAATCAAAAAGCAAAGAAATAATGATAAGGTAAAATCCTGTTTGGATGAGTTAACAAAATGTGCCGAGACAAGTAAAGGTAATTTACTTGATTTATCAATTAAAGCTGTGAGAGAGAGAGCTACATTAGGTGAAATTTCTTATGCTCTTGAAAAAGTCTTCGGAAGGTACCAGGCAACTACAAGAACAATTTCGGGAATATACAGCACTGAATACGAAAATGAAGAAGATGATATGGTAAAGAAAGCAAGAAAAATGTCTGATGAATTTGCAGATAAGGAAGGACGTCGACCTAGAATTTTAATTGCTAAAATGGGACAGGATGGCCACGACAGGGGTGCAAAGGTTATCGCAACTGCTTTTGCTGATATGGGTTTTGATGTTGATGTTGGTCCTCTTTTTCAGACACCCGAAGAAACTGCACGTCAAGCCGTTGAAAACGATGTTCACTGTGTGGGAATGAGTTCTCTTGCAGCTGGACATAAAACACTGCTTCCTAAACTTGTTGAAGAACTTAAAAAATTAGGTCGCGAAGATATCATCGTAATCTGTGGCGGAGTAATACCTGTTCAGGATTATGAATATTTATATGAAAGTGGAGCATCTGAAATATTTGGACCAGGGACAAAAATTCCTCTTACTGCTATAAAAATTATGGAGGATATAAACGAACGATTTCTTTAGATATATTCACCTGTTATTATCCAAAATATTTCCTAAGTCTAAAAGTGTATGAGTAAGCAGTCAAAGAAGAAAAAACAAAATACAAATTTGCCAGACTGGACTCCTGAGAATGCCGGAGATGAATTCACA
>JADHVP010000077.1 GCA_016783945.1 Ignavibacteria bacterium | reverse complement strand
AGCTCCTGATATGAAAATGAATGAGGGACAAACCTCTACTTCTTTTACGGGTGAGTATACCTTTAGTTTACTTTACGGAAGGCAGGACCCTAAGTGTGATGAATGTAAAACAGAAATTGATCCTAATATTATTAACGGTTATACAACTAAAGGAATATACGAATGCGTTAAATGCAAAAACAAAATCTCTATACGTCCATCACCTGATTTCGTAAAGAAAAAATTTCCTTCTGCAAAATGGGTCGCTGGCGAAGATAGTGATATGTTCATCACAGAAAGAAAAAAAAAGAAACTCCCCGCATCTGCTAAACCAGTATTATTTTCGTGTCCTTCCTGTGCAGGGAATCTTGAAATAGACGGCACTGACAGAATGGTTACCTGTGAGTTTTGTGATTCACAAATTTACCTGCCTGATGACCTTTGGTTTAGACTTCATCCGGCAAAAACTATTGAGAGATGGTATTTATGCCTTGATGAAACTGTTGTACAGGAAAAACTTCCTTACTGGTATAACATTGCAGATGTTACTATTGACAGACAGGGTAACTTATATGTTGCAAGTGCAGATGATGGTGAGGAAGATTTTATTATATGGTCACTCGGACCGGATTTGAAAACCCGATGGACAAGAAAAGGATTAAAATATCACTATGATGACACAGGAATAGCAATTACAAGTGATGATAAATTTTTATATTTATGGAATAAAGACAAGCACTCTCTTCTTAAGTTGTCTTCAAAGGATGGCTCTACGATAAAAAAACTGAAAGGAGAGAAGCAAACAGAAGAAAATCCATACCCGTTTAATATGATGGGATGTGATGAACTTGTAAGCGATAAGGATGATACAATACTTGCCCTCATAAACGATAAAATAGTCAGGTTTAATCCTGATGGAAGCCGTGCATCGCTGTGGTATGAAGCACCTAAGAAGCAGGAGGAAGTAGCTGAAAAGGAGAAAGGTTTTTTTAATAAATTAGTGAGTGCCTTTAGAAGAGACGATTCAAAAATTGACATCAGAGAAGAATACACCTCAAGTTCGCCTGATGTTAAAGAGTTAAGTGATAAGCCCAAAAGAATTGACTCGGATTATACAAGTATAAATTTGGGTTGGGACGGTTTTGTTTATATGATGGGACGTTCATCAAGTGACGGAGAACTAGCTAAATACGATCGGGCTGGAGAAAAGATATGGTCTGTTGTTGTACCTCTTCGATATAAGGAATGCAAACCGTGTACTGATTCGGAAGGCAATGTTTATATTATTGGAACAAATGAAGGGGAAAACACAAATCTTATTAGATATACCCAAGATACTAAAAAATTCGAAACACTTTTAACAGATTTATTAGAGGGTGGTGTTTTAGAAGAAGAAGACCATCTTGCTGTTGCTCCAGACGGTACTATATTTTTATTGAGTTACTATCACAGGTTAAAGATATTCAATCCCGATCTTTCTTTAAAATATATTTCAAAACAAAGTATAGAAGAAGATAAAGAAGTTTTAGATGAATTCAAAGAATCAAAAGAGAGAGACGAACGATTATAGCTTTGAGCACAACATTATTAAAAACTTATTTCATCCTAAGTTACAATTGAATTGAAATATATAGGAATAAATTAGTAACTTAATACTCAAAACATAAAACTGTTCTCATAAACTAAACCAATAAAAACATGACTTCAGAGATACAAAAAAGCTGGTGGATTTTATTACTCAGAGGATTCTTTGCAATTATATTCGGACTCTTGGCGCTTTTTTTACCGGGACTCGTACTCGAAACACTTTTACTATTCTTTGGAATTTTAGCAATCGTATCGGGTGTGTTTCTATTTTTCGATGGAATAATTGTTAAAGGAGATCGTATTATAAAAATAATCGAAGGACTCTTGTGGGTAGTCATAGGTGTATTAGTACTTTTATTACCTATTACATCACTAACTGTTATTATGTTCTTCATAGCTTTTTGGGCTATTGTAATCGGAATATTTCAGATTATAATGTCTATTAGACTAAGAAAGGTTATAGAGAATGAATGGTTAGGAATCCTAAACGGTTTGTTTTCATTTGTATTTGGAATATTAATAATGTTTAACCTATTGGCAGGTGCTGAAGCAATCATCATGGTCTTTGGTATATTTGCCATTCTGTTTGGTATAACTTCAATTGTATTATCGTTTAGAGTAAAAAGTATTAAGGCAGAATAGGTATAATATGTTTTTTCTATAACAACAAACGAGAAAGGATAAATATATGGCAGATGTTGATCATGAAAAATTAGTAACAGTATTCAAAACCGGCCACGAAGGAATTGTAGCAATAGTCAAATCTATTTTAGATGAGGCAAAGATACAATATCTTGCAAAAGGTGATCATGTCCAGGACCTTTTTGGTGTAGGCGTAATCGGTACCGGCTTTAATCCCATAACTGGACCGGTTGAATTCAGAGTAATGCCGGAAGATGTTGAGTATGCAAAAGAGTTGCTGAAAGATGTAAAAGCAAGCGACTCTGATTAATGATTTGATTTTAAATAAATTACGCTCCTATTGAATTATGAATCGGATTTGTGTGTTTTGTGGTTCGAGGTTTGGCGTTGATACAAAATATTCGGATGCAGCAAGTAATCTTGGCAGGTTACTCGTGTCTAATGGATTCGGCTTGGTTTATGGAGGGGCTAAGGTTGGATTAATGGGTGTAATTGCCGATGCAGTTCTGGAAGAGGATGGAGAGGTAATCGGTGTTATGCCGAAAGATATTGTTGAAAAAGAAATTGCTCACAATGGTTTAACTGAGTTGAAGATTGTAGATACGATGCATGAAAGAAAAGCAGAAATGATTCGACTTGCAGATGGATTCATTGCTTTGCCGGGAGGTATGGGCACACTCGATGAGTTTTGTGAAGTGATTACTTGGACACAACTTGGGTACCACAATAAACCTTGTGGGTTATTGAATACTGGAAACTATTTTGAACACTTTATAGAATTTTTTAAGAACGCAGTCAGCCAGAAATTTATTAAGCAGGAACACAGGTCATTGATACTTATTGATGATAATCCAGCAACCCTCCTTCAAAAAATGATGATGTTCTGAACCTTCATAAACGAAATTTTAAATACCGAACTATCCTTGTAGCATTATAATAATATCGTAAACTCACAAAATTTTGATCCTTCTTATTGTAGTTTTGAAACCTTAATTATCTGCTTACGTCATAACATATATACAAATTAATCAACAAAAAAAATGAAAACCTTAAAATTTACAACGCTAAAAATATTCTTCTTATCAATCTTCTCATTTGTTCTTTTTCTATCCTCGATAAATGCACAGGATAAAGCTGCTCTGATCGAAGAACTAATGAACAAGTATAATGAGTATGGACAATTCAATGGTTCGGTTCTTGTAGCTGAAAATGGAAATGTGATTTTAAAAAAAGGTTACGGATATGCAAATATGGAATGGAATGTTCCTAATACTGCAGATACAAAATTCAGGCTGGCATCAATCACGAAGCAATTTACGTCGATGCTCATAATGCAACTGGTTGAGGAGGACAAAATTAATCTCGATGGAAAATTATCGGATTACCTTCCCTATTACAGAAAAGATGTTGGAGACCAGGTTACAATACATAACTTATTAACACATACTTCAGGGATTCCAAATTTAACAAACAAACCACCGGGAGTTCTTGAGAAAATGGGTAGTAAGCATTACGAGGTTAAAGAGTTAATTGAAGAGTTTTGCAGTGATGATTTAGAATTTGAACCCGGCTCGAAGTATTCATATTGTAATTCTGGCTATAATATTCTCGGAGCAGTTATTGAGGAGGTTACAGGAAAGCCATACGAAGTTGTTTTAAGAGAAAGGATTTTTGAACCATTAGGAATGGAGAATTCCGGCATAGATGATAATGAACCTGTAATTGAAAAACGAGCTTCTGGTTATAACAAGGGGATAATAGATTATGAAAACACAAACTATCTGGATATGTCTTTAGTATACGCAGCTGGTGCGATGTATTCAACCGTTGAGGATTTGTTTTTATGGAATCAGGCTCTTTATACCGATAAACTACTCTCGGAAAATAACAAAGAAATAATGTTTACACCTTTCCTGCAGAATTATGCTTATGGTTGGGGTGTATCTGAACTTCCTATAGGAGATGAAAATAAAAAGGTGATAAGACACAGTGGTGGTATTAATGGATTCAATACTGTTATTATTCGCCTGGTGGACGACAAACATTTGATTGTTCTTCTCAATAATTTCACTCCTTGTAATCTCAACAAAATCTCAAAAGGGATTGCGGATATTCTTTATGGTGAAGAATATGAAGTTCCGAAACGTTCATTAGCAGAGAAATTATCAAAGACGGTCATGCTGGAAGGTGTCTCTGAGGGTATAAAGCAGTTAAAAGAGCTTAAGGAAAAACAGGAGAACGAGTATTATGTCGACGAGAATGAAATAAATAATTTTGGTTATTATCTACTGGAAAAGGACAGAGTCGATGATGCAATAGAAGTCTTTAAACTAAACGTTGAACTTTTTCCGGATGCTTTTAATCCTTATGATAGTCTGGGTGAAGCTTATATGATAAAAGGTGAGAAAGAGCTTGCTATCAAAAATTATGAGAAATCAGTGGAACTTAATCCCGGTAATACAAACGGGATAAAGATGCTGAAGAAGCTTAAAGAGTAGAAATAGTTAAATCTTTAAGAGTTACAATTTAACATTCGGGATTGCTTTGAAATTTCACATTTGTAATAACCA
Source organism: Ignavibacteria bacterium (assembly GCA_016783945.1). Classification (GTDB taxonomy): domain Bacteria; phylum Bacteroidota; class Ignavibacteria; order Tepidaquicellales; family Tepidaquicellaceae; genus BS750m-G4. The sequence continues at coordinate 7,622 of JADHVP010000077.1, read as the reverse complement.
ATATAATTGCAAGTAGTATTAGTATTTCGCCTGTTGCAAACATTATCCAATTATAGCAGGTTGGAATGAACTTTGAAATTATTTGGTTGAAATTTTCATTTGTTCTGAGTGTCCAAATATTCTCCAGAAAGCCACCCTCAATAATAATATTTATATAATCCTGAATAAAAGAGTAAAATATTATTAGCGAGCCAATAGAAATTAAACTCCACTCTCTGTAGGTTAAAGAAATATTATATCCTTTAGCTTGTAAGTATACTATACACATTGCAAGAAAAATCATGGTCAATGAGCAAATGACGGGCGCAAGCACAGGACCCACCCAGGGAACAGGTATTAGAAATAATATGTCCCACGTCAATAATGAGGGTGGCCAGTTAAGAAGCGATTTCAATCCAATATAGTAAAATATATCCCACACACCAAAACAATAAATAAAATAAGAAAACTTTTGCAGTTTGTTTTTACCTGCGATAATCCCTATAGTAACAAGCATGACAAGGGTAACCGCTTCTCTTAATAATTCTATGGAATACATCGAGGGCGAGAGTATCGTTAGAGGAAAATCAAATCCCATTGGATAATATATTTGCCGAAGATAAACAACTACTATTGCTTCGAGGAAACCCATCGCCATAGCAAAGACACCTATTAACATGAAGAGACTGTGTACTCTTTTTACTTTGCCATTCATACTACTATTTTTAGAGCTTACTTGTGAATTCATCTACAAAATTTTTAATATGAATCTTTTCATATTCTCCAGTACAAACTCTCTTGCTTGATGATGCGGTATGTGTCCACAGTTTTTTATAATAAAAGAATCAGTTGGTCCACTTGTACCATTAATTATTAAACGAAGCTGCTCAAGAGTACCATATTCATCATTATCCCCCTGCATTGCTAACAAGGGGCACTTAATTTTATTCAGAGAACTTTTGATATTCCAGTCTCTGAAATCTTTGTCAAGCCAAAGACTTGACCATCCATTAAACATATTTTCGGTGTTGTTGCTATGATACTTCGATAGGTAGTTTTTAAAATCACCCTTTTCGTATTTATATACTGCATTCCGAATCCCCTCAAGTGTAACTTCCTCTGTAAAGACATGCGCTGCTTCTGTTATTAAGCCCTTTACTTTACCTGGAAATTTAGAAACATATATTAATGCGATGGATCCTCCATCACTGTGACCAATCAAAATTATTTCACCATTAATATCTAATGACTTTAATATTTCTGGTAAGACCTTTACAGCTTCTTCTTTAAAGTAATCCGGCTTATGAGTTTCAAGTAATTTCCCTGATTCTCCATATCCAAATCTATCATATACCAGAGCGGGTAAACCGGTAATACTACTTAGTGTTTTTGGAAAATCTTTCCATTGTTTAATGCTTCCTAAACCATCATGCAAAAAAACGAGAAATGTTTTTTCAGGAGCGTCTTTGCCGGCATTGATTATTTTATATTTTATTTTATGTTCGTTTATTGCTAATAATCCGTTATCGTCTTTCATTTCGATTTTTAGATATACGTTTCTGTAAATAAAAAAATCTATTCCCTAAATTCAAGAGAATAGATTTTAAAAAATAAACTTAATAAAATGACTATTTTTCCTCAGCCACCAATGTGTCTTTCATTAATTCTTGTCCCACCTCTAAAGCCTGTCGATTCAACGGTAGTAAGTTATGATATCTTTCAGGAAGAACCTTTTTTAAAGCTTCGATTATAGAATCAAACTTAATAATCGGTTTTTTTGCAAGGTAAGCACCGAGCATTATCATGTTTGCAACTTTTACATTATTGAGTTTATTAGCTTCATCTACTGCCGGAACTGGATAAATCTCGATATCTTTCCTTTCGGATGAATGCAGTATATTAGTCGATTCATAAACGATTATTCCCCCGGGTTTGACTCTTGATTCGAATTTATCCATCGAAGGTTGGTTAAGTACAATAGCCGTATCGAAGTTGGTAATAATCGGTGAACTTATTGGTGAGTCTGATACAATTGTAATACAATTGGCGGTTCCCCCCCTCATTTCTGGACCGTATGATGGCATCCAGGATACCTCTTTCCCTTCAACCATTGCCGAATAACCAAGTGTTTGACCCATAGACAATACTCCCTGTCCTCCGAACCCTGCTATGATAATTTCTTCTAACATTTTTATTTGTTTCCCTCCTTTGCGTCAAGCTCTTTAATTTCTTCTCTCGAGGGCACCTTGACATCACCGAGAGGATAATATTCTAACATATCCGTTTCAATGAATTTATTCGATTGCAGGGGTGTCATCTTCCAGTTTGAAGGGCAATTCGAAATTATTTCAACGAAGCTTGTTCCTTTACGATACTTCTGGTATTTAAATCCGTTAATTAGTGCTTTTTTAGTTTTTCTTACATTGCCTGCGGTATGAACAGATTGTCTCGTTACATAAAAAGCACCCGGCAATGGGGCAATAAGTTCACACATTTTCATTGGTGATCCAACAAGTGAAATGTCTCTTCCGTATGGTGAAGTAGTTGTCTTCATTCCTGGAAGAGTTGTCGGTGCCATCTGACCACTTGTCATTCCATAAACAGCATTGTTTATAAAAACTATTAAAATAGCTTCACCTCGATTAATAGTATGGATCGTTTCTGCGGTCCCTATTGCTGCAAGGTCACCGTCCCCTTGGTAGGTGAATACATATTTATCAGGAAGCATTCTTTTTATACCTGTTGCAACTGCAGTAGCTCTTCCGTGGGCAGCTTCCTGCATATCAATGTCAAGATAATCGTATGCAAATACAGAACAACCAACTGGTGCAACTCCTATCGTGTTCTCTTGGATGTCGAGTTCTTGAAAAACCTCACCCAAGAGTTTATGAACCGTACTGTGTCCGCATCCAGGACAATAGTGGAACCTTGTGTCTGTTAGTGTAGTTGGTTTTTCATAAACTAATTGATAGTCCTCCGGGATTTTATCACCTTGAGGACTTTCCAAAACCATTTCTTCTATATTTTTATCCTTTGATAATAAATCTTTATCAGACATAATCGTATTAATTATTTTGTTTAATAAATATTTCTAATTGTTCTAAGGCTTCATCCGGGCTCGGGATAATGCCCCCCATTCTACCATAATAATGTACAGGGATTTTTCCTTCTACAGCGAGTCGAACATCTTCAACCATCTGTCCTGAATTCATTTCTAAAGTCATTGCACCTTTTAAATTTTGTGATAGTTCATAGATTCTCTTAGATGGGAAAGGATAAAGAGTTATTGGCCTTAGCAGTCCAACCTTATAACCTTGTTCCCTTGCTAACTCAACTGTTTTATGTGAAATTCTTGCACTAAGACCATAAGCAACTAATAGATATTCCGCATCTTCAGTCAATATTTCCTGGTATCTTACTTCGTTTTTATTAATTTCTTCATACTTTTCCTTAAGCTTATTATTTACCTCTTCCATCTTCTCAGGTTTAATAAAGAGAGAGGTAATAATGTTTCTCGCTCTATCCTTAGTTTTTCCAGTCGTTGCCCATGGTTTTTTAATTTTTTTTACATCTCTTTTGCGAAATATTACTTTCTCCATCATTTGTCCAATTGCTCCATCTGATAGCATCATTACAGGATTTCTATATTTATCTGCAAGTTCAAAGCCTAAAAAGACAAAATCTGCCATTTCCTGTACCGAGGAAGGAGCTAATACTATAAGATAATAATCTCCATGACCTCCACCTTTAGTTGCCTGGAAGTAATCTCCTTGTGATGGTTGAATGGTTCCTAATCCGGGTCCACCACGATTTATATTTAATAAAAGACAGGGAAGTTCTGCAGCAGCAATGTAAGAAAGACCTTCCTGCATAAGGCTTATTCCAGGTGATGAAGATGAGGTCATTACCCTCGCTCCTGCGCCGGCAGCTCCATATATCATATTTATCGCAGCAACTTCACTTTCTGCTTGAAGTACTACACCGCTTCTTTTAGGTACTTCTCGTGAAAGGTATTCAAGTACTTCTGATTGAGGTGTGATTGGGTATCCGAAATAAGCATCGCATCCTGCTTGTATACCAGCCTCTGCAAATGCTTCGTTACCTTTCATTAATCTTATATCTTCTTTGTTTTCCATATATCTTTTATATTATTTGTTATCGTATTTCAACACTTTTAAGTTGACGGATTCTCTATTTCTTCTTTAGTTGATGATTTAACATCTGTTTTCGTGATAGTACTTTCTTTTTTCTTTGGGGAAGTTCTGTAGACTTTTATAACAGCATCGGGACAAATTAATGCACAATTCATACACCCTGTGCAGGTATCGTTTGCGACAATTGCGTATCTATATCCTAAATTGTTAATCTCTTTCGATAATTGTAATGTATCTTCGTTACATGCATCAATGCAGAGTTCACAGCCCTTACATTTCTGAATATCGATGATTACTTTACCTTTTATTTTGCGCGGTTTCTTCTTCGGTGTTGTTTTATTTGTATTATCCATATTTATTCCTTTTTTAAAAATAAGTTTAACATCGCAACATCCAAAATATCCAAAATTAATCGAAAAAAAAAGTTATAAAGCGGTCAGGAATGCACGTTTTAAACACGTTTACGTGTATGAAATGCTCTTATCGGTGAGTTATTTGATTTAGAATTTTATTCTTTTGGTTACGTTTGCAATGCTAAATAACCTTGATTGACTTCTCGCTTGCGGATCTAACTTTAGCGTGTTAAGCCTAACATTAGCAAAAGCATTACACGGAGAAACACTGAGATATACAAAAAAGCACGAAGGAAAAATTTTATACTTGTACACAAGCATTTACCGATACGAAGTAGAGCTTCGTTACTTTTTCAAAAAACGACTGATTAATAATATTTTAAATCAACTTCTATTTAAATACGTCTATCTTCTTCAATCTTTCCTTCATAATGATCAATAAATAATCTAACAGCATCTTTTCCTAAATCGTCTAATTTATCAATATACTTACTACTCAATTCTTTTAACTTTTTGTAAATAAATTTAATATCTAAAAAATGTTTTACACTTTTATAATCCATTTTATTGTAATATTTAGTTTCATATCCAGCAGATGATTGAACACTAACTCTGCTTAAAAACTTTTTTAAAAGTTCAATTAGGCTCTTATTGGATTTATAGTTTTCCTTAATAAACTTTTTGATATTGTTGGAACCTCCCCCGTCTTCCCACCAGTGAAGAATAGCTAATAAATATTCTGAATTTATTAATCTTCCATTATTCATCCATTCATCAATCTTCTTTTTTCCAAGATTTTCTAATCTATCTAAATCGTTGTCATTTAACATTAAATCTTCTTCTTTTACTCTTTTATCTTTCCATCTGAATCTACCGTGCATTTGATCATATTTTGTAATTTCTCTAGTAGGTATATAAATACTTGTCTCAGCATTCTTAATAGCATTGCCTAATAATGTATATCTCTTATTTTTATCAGGAATTCTTTTTAATAATTGGGAGGTTATCCTACTTATTCTAATTTCACTAGGATATAACCAATGTACTTCTGATCTATCTTCAAAAGTATCTCCTAAATCATAAAGGGAATTAATAATCTTAGAGAAATCCTTTTCTTTTATTTCATCTGTAAAATCCTCTAATCTTTCAAGATAGCTTATTATTTTTCCTTTATCTCTCAATGTTGATAATTCATATTTGAATTCATTTTCTTCCTGTATATCCAATACTCTTTTCATATCATTGTTGGTTATGATTTCTTTTGGTACTCTAAACAAAAAGTATATATCAAAGCACTCTCTACTACATATCCGTTGTTTTCTTCTATCATTATCTTCATTCATACTTATACTTGAATAAAATCCATCCCCTATTGCTTCATAAGTTTGGGGGAATAATGATAATAAAATTCTTTTCACAGAAAAATCTAAATTCAGACCTTCTAATAAATCATTTAATTGATCTTTATAGGTATCATTTTTCTTTTTTCCAAATAGTTTTGAAGCACTAAACAAACTATCACCAGGAATATTCAAAAACATTTCTTTGTTACTTTTAATAATCTCATATAATTCTGGGTGAAATACTTTTATTGCAGTAATACCAATTAAATCAACTATATTAACTTCATTTTTTAAAAGAGCAAAATCAAATTTTAAAATATTAACGAATCTATTAATATACCTGATTGTTTTTAATTGGAACCTTAATCCTTCTCTATACATCTCCAGCCATCTATCCGTTTCGAATTCTTCTTTTGGTATTTCCTCAAGCAAATCATAAATGTTTTTAAAAAATAAAGTTTCTATATCTTCTTTTGATGCCAACGGTAATTCAAATGGAACTTGTACTATTTTTTCTAGATATTCTTTCCCCTTACTATCCTGAAGTTTATCTAAAGCTTTTGATACTACACCTCTATCGAATGACAAGAGATAGATAATGTTAGGTATATCTGCAACAAGTTTTACTAATTGAAAGATATCTCTAATTTCTGAAGCTGATAGTCTATCGAAATCATCTATTATTACTAAGAATTTATATTCTAATTCTTTAAATAATTCCCTTAATTCTTCTCTTTGATTTTCGATATTCGTTAATTTATCTTTATATTTTTTGCCAATTTGCTTTGATGCATCTTTTATTGCTTTTACACCACTTGATGCATATGGTATATATGATGCGACAACCTCAAAATTTGCAGCATAATAACTGATTTTTTCGAATAATTTCTTTTTCTTTTTGTCATCTTCAAAAAGCCCCACTTGAGCACATAGACTTTCAAAAAATTTCAGAATCAAGTTGCTTCTATCAGTATAAAACCATGGATTAAAATCTATTAACTTTATTTTGTTAGGATATTTATCTCTAATATTTTCTTTGATAAGATTAATTACTGATGTTTTACCACTTCCCCAAGCACCATTGATAGATAAAACAATACTTTCATCACCTTTTATATTTTTTATTGCACCTGCAAGTTTTTCAGAAAATTCCTTTCTTGATAAACTATCATCCCCAGTTTGAATAATTGCTCTATCGTGTGAAAACATAATTTTACTTTATTAGAATTAAAAAATTATTAAATAGAATTTAGTTTCTTCAGTTTCATATTGCACATGTGCTTAATGAAGCAGTGCTTTCTTAAATTGTTATTAAGTACTTTAATATTCTGTTCTGAAAATTATTATGGTTTCTAAATACAGCAGACAATTTCTTAACCTATTCGTACTTGCTTGTATTAAAAATAAATAATTTTCTTTTTATAATCAAAGAGGTATTATTTGTACTTATATATTGTAACTTAAAAATATTTTAAGGCAGCAATTTGTTATATGGAATTAATCTCTAAAATTTTTATCTTATACAAAATAATTTACAATGGATCTTGAATATTTTCGAAATTACTGCCTAAAAAAAAGAGGTGTCACAGAAGGATTTCCTTTTGGTGAGGATACACTTGTTTTCAAAGTCATGAGCAAGATATTTATGCTGACAGGTTTTGAAATCCCATTACGTATGAATCTAAAGTGCGAGCCGGAACTCGCAATAGAATTGCGTGAAAGATATGACTCTGTTCAACCGGGTTTTCACATGAACAAAAAACACTGGAACACAGTTGTTGTCGATGGAACGA
>JADHVP010000076.1 GCA_016783945.1 Ignavibacteria bacterium | reverse complement strand
TTTTAATTCTATTGGTTTTCCTAAATGTTTTACTGTATATCGATATTTGCATTCTTTGCAAAAATATCTTTGTTTTCCCTTAACTATTCCGTCTTTGACGTGTTTTCCAGAGTTGCATTTTGGACAATTCATTTTTTTTCCGTCAATATACAAAACCTATACTTATTTAGCAATGCCGAAATAAAACATTTAGAGTATAATTGCTCTTCACACATACACCCCCAATCCCACCCATTTTTCAACAAATACCTTATTAGTTAGACCAAATACCTATATAGTTAGAGTATATGCCTTACCAGTTGACTATCATGCTTACCAAGTTAAGGTTTATATTTGACAAAATGTCTTAACTGGATAGGAATTGAGCTTAACTGGACGAGCATGGAGCTCCGGGAAGCGGTATTACCGTTCCTGCGGGCACGTCTCAAACCGTAACGGCATCACAGCTTGGCGATGTAACGCAAAAACCATTTCCTGAACGTTACGAATAATTCAGGTGTGGAGGGAAGCTATAAGGTGGTGGTGTGATAGTTAGAATAGCTTGTATGAAACTCAAACTCAAAGTGAATTAGCAAATAGGCTTTGAGTTTCTGTTTTTAGTTTTGGCATTTCATTATAATATTTTCCATTTAGTTCTCTGCCGTTCGCTTTTTTATTCATTCCGCCCCATTGCTTAAAGAAGAATTTAACATTAGCTTTCTCGCATTGATTTTTGATATCTATCACCCATTCTTTATTAATAGGTCTTGCTCTCTTTCCTGATTCACCGCCTACTATGACCCAATCAATTTTATTTAAATTAAGTTTTGGAAGAGCACATAGAAGTGGCTCTAATGATAGAAATTTTATCTTGGCTTTTATTCTTTTTAAATGCTTTATTCTATATTTTGATTTTTCGTCTTCAACTGATACTCCCATCCAGATGTTATTTGACCAACAAAGTTCATTTGAAAGTTCTTCAAGTCTTTCGGCTCTTTTAGTTAAAACTTGATATATATGTTTTGTAGTTTCATTCATCACTTTAAATACTTTTTTAATATAATCAAGTGGAATATCTTCATGAAACAAATCGCTCATACTATTTACAAAAACAATTCTTGATGCTTTCCAATGTCTTGGTGTGTCAAGAGTGTCTGGATGTAAAGTGAGGTTAAATCCATTTTTATATTTCTTATTTCCCATTGCTTGAAGTCTAAATGCAAAATCTTCAGCGTAGCAATTCTTACAACCAGCAGATACTTTCGTACATCCTGTTGTTGGATTCCACGTCAATTCAGTCCATTCGATTTTAGATTTTGCCATATACTTATTTATTCTATATAGAATAACAATTTTGCATCAAAAGAGTTTTTGTTGTGGACTATGGTATTTCTTTACCTGTTTCCATAATTTATTTCCCAATGGATCTTTTGAATAAAAAGCTAAATGATATAAAGGAAGATTTTTAATTGTTGAACGAATTGATTGAAATTCTTCCGGTTCTGTATATCCAATTTCTTGCATTCTTGCATTAAATTCATCTGCAATAAATTTAACAAAATCTGAATTCGTTTGATTATAGTTTTCAGTAAATTTTTTTCTCCAAGTTTTATAATTGACAAGTTCTTCAATTCTAGTATTATTTTCCTTAAGGTAATAATTAAAATTTCTTCTTGCATCCATACCGAATGCTAAAAGTATCAGAAAATCCATTTTAAATTTTCCTAATTTTATTATTGTGGAGAAATCTATTTCGATATTATATGGGTCTACGAAACATAATGACAGAACAGTTTTTGATTTTGAGTATTTTGGCATTGAATCTATAATTTCATCAATCTTTTTATTGCAATTCCCTTTTATACATTTTATATTTATTCTTTTATTGCTTTTGAATTCTCTGTTTATTCTTTTGTATAATGCTTCATATTTATATTCATCTTCTTCACAAAAAATATAATCTGTAAATTTATTTGGTAATGATAAAGATATTAACGGTGAACCCTTCAATATTTTTTTTGTATTTCTAATTTTTGAATATCCACATCCAGAAAATAAATCCAAATAAACTAAATGATCCCATTTATCATGCATAGATTTCGTGAAAATATGACAATAATCACCTAGAAGCCTGTACTTTGATTCACCCCATTCGCCAATATCATCAATATATAGGTCATCTTCTTCTACTTTTATTATAGGGTCAAATTTTGCATTCATGATTTTAATTAAATTTGCAGTAAATACAAAACAATTTACATACTTTCCAAATCTAAATAAACACAAAAAAAGGGAAGAGCAAACTCTCACCCTTCCCTTATATTTTGTTAGAACTTCTTATTTATTTTTATACCTAAGTAGCTGAATTCATCATTTAAAATTCAACATTCAAAATTTACAATTTAACATTAGATCAAACCCGCTATCACAAGCGATATAACTGCCATCAATTTTATTAGAATATTTAATGATGGTCCTGATGTATCTTTGAAAGGGTCTCCGACTGTATCACCAACTACCGCAGCCTTGTGAAGGTCCGAACCTTTTCCATACTTTGTCCCGTTTATTTCTATACCTTCTTCGATCATTTTCTTTGCATTATCCCATGCACCGCCGGCATTTGACTGGAAAATAGCCATTAGAACACCGCATACAGTAACTCCTGCTAACAAACCGCCTAACATCTCCGCTCCTCCGAGGAATCCCGTTAACACCGGAACTAATATTGCGATTAAGCTCGGTAAAATCATTTGCCTGATTGCAGCTTTCACAGAAATTTCTACACACTTTCCGTATTCTGCTGCTCCGTCGGCTTTTTCAAATGTTGTAATATCCTCTTGAGTCCACTCCGATTTATCTTTATCTCCGTATTTCTTCATGATTGCTAAGGCGTCTTTTAAAGCCGGTATGTTGGTAAATTGTCTTCTTACTTCTTCAATCATAGACATTGCAGCCTTTCCGACTGCTTTCATAGCGAGAGAAGAAAAAAGTATAGGTATCATCCCTCCAACGAATAAACCTGCCATGACTGTAGCTTTTGATATATCGATTGTTGTTATATGGGCAGCGGTCATAAATGCGCCGAACAACGCAAGAGCAGTCAATGCCGCTGAACCAATTGCAAATCCTTTTCCAATAGCAGCGGTTGTATTTCCGACAGCATCTAATTTATCTGTTCTGCCTCTGACTTCTTTAGGCAGCTCCGACATCTCGGCAATACCGCCTGCGTTATCAGAGATTGGTCCGTATGCATCGACAGCTAATTGGATACCGGTATTAGATAACATACCGACTGCTGCAATAGCGATACCGTACAATCCTCCAAAGTGAAAGGCACCTACTATAGATGCGGCGATAATAAAAATTGGCATAACTGTGGAAATCATTCCAACACTAAGACCGGCAATTATATTAGTTGCGGGACCGGTTAATGATTGACGAACTATACCGCGAACGGGTCCTTTTCCTGTTCCGGTAAAATACTCGGTTACTAATCCTATTAAAACACCGGCTACTAATCCGATTACTGTCGAAAAGAAAATCCCGAGTGATGTTATCGTATAAGTTTTACCGTATAAAGGGTCGTCAAACGTCCAGCTTTCAGGAAGAACCCATTTAATAATAAAATATAAAGCGACAATCATCACAGCTGAAGAACCAAACTCACCCATGTTGAGTGCTTTTTGAGGATCACCACCTTCTTTAACTCTAACGAAGAAGGTTCCTATTATAGACATTACTATCCCGACGCCGGCAATGATTAAAGGTAATAGAACTGCTCCAATACCGTTAAACTTATCTGCAAATTCGGGTATACCGAAGAAAGCAGCTCCAAGAACCATTGTACCGACTATAGAACCGACAAAAGATTCATAGAGGTCAGCACCCATGCCGGCAACATCACCGACGTTGTCTCCTACGTTGTCTGCAATTGTCGCTGGATTCAATGGATGGTCTTCGGGAATGCCTGCTTCTACTTTACCAACAAGATCTGCACCAACGTCTGCTGCTTTTGTATAAATTCCGCCACCGACACGTGCAAACAATGCAATCGACGAAGCTCCAAAAGAAAATCCTGTGATAACTGTAATTACTTTGTTAAGACTATCTACCTGGTCAACACCAAACATATTACTGTAAACCAAAAATAATATTCCAAGTCCTAACACACCCAGACCTACAACACCCAAGCCCATAACCGAACCCCCTGCAAAAGCAATTTCTAAGGCTTTACCGAGACTTTTTCTTGCTGCATTTGTGGTTCTGACATTTGCTTTGGTAGCAACCCTCATCCCGATGAATCCGGCTAATCCTGAACATATCGCACCGAATATGAATGAGACAGCAACAAGTGGTGAAGATTTTTCAACGTCTGCTGTTACACCGAGTAGTATTGCTATACAGAAGACAAAGATTGCAATTACTTTGTATTCAGCTTTAAGGAAAGCCATAGCACCTTCCGAAATATGTGCAGAGATGCGGATCATTTTTTCAGTGCCGGGGTCTTGTTTCGTAACCCAGGAAGATTTTATGAATGTATAAATTAATCCGAGTACACCAAAAGCGGGAATTATATAATATATGTAATCCATTTATTTAATAATGATTTTTAGTTTGTTAAGAGTTATTATTATTTTTTAATTCAGATTCGTCTTCAGTTTTTTCCGTTTCCAAAAAGTTTTTGTTAAATTTATTCATAGTGTTTTTTATATCATCGGTTATGAAGCTTAATACACAATCTCTATAATAAGGCATTAATGTTTTAATCTTATCTATTTCCTCTTGTTTGAAGTTCGAAAGAACATAATTTATATATTCTTCCTTATCAACAACTTCATCACCTCCTATCCCAATTCTCATTCTGGGAAAATCAAGAGTATTCAATTGATATATAATATTCGAGACACCGTTATGCCCTCCATCGCTTCCCTGAGTTCTTACCCTGATAGTACCTAAAGGAATTTGAAAGTCGTCAAAAATAATTAATAAATCTTTTAAGGGAATATTGTTGTTTGATAAGTAATCGGAAACAGCTACGCCGCTGTTGTTCATAAAGGTAGTCGGTTTCATCAAATAAAACTCGTTTTCCCGGTAAGTTCCTGTACAGCCGTACCAGTCTCCTTTTGCAGGGGTTAATCCTAAACTCAAATGATTAACCAAATAATCTATAACCATGAATCCTAAATTGTGTCTGTTCAATTCGTATTTACTACCAGGATTTCCGAGTCCTACTATGAGTTTCAAGTTAGAGTTTATGGATTTTGTATTTGCAAGGACAAATAAAAGAAAACTATTTCTTTCCTTTTTCTTCTTTAGTATCTTCTTTCTTCTCTTCTTTGGTTTTTTCTTCTCCCTCATCCTTCTTACTCTTACCGATTACTTCGGGTTCTTCTTCACCTTCTTCTAATTCAGCTTCTTCAACTTCAGGCTCTACTTCAACGGTTGGTGGTACTACGCTAGCTATTGAAGAATTTTCATCATTTAGAATCGTAACGTTTTCAAGTTTAATACTGCTTACCTTAATAGAATCACCAATTGCTAATTCAGAAACGTCGACCTCAATGTGTGAGGGAATATCTTTAGGTAAGCACTGAACATCTAATTTGTGCAATACATGCTGAAGAATTCCTCCTTCTTTGACACCTATTGCAGAACCTTTAATAATAACATTTACTTCAAGGTGGATTACTTCACCCTTTTTCAAGGCTAAAAGGTCGAAATGAATTGGTTGATTATTTAGAGGTTCGAATTGAACATCTTTTAAAATACACTCTGCTGCTTTCTTTTCTCCTTCTACACTGAGAATGATTACATAAGACTCAGAGGTATCTATTATTGGACGAAGTGATAATTCGGTTGCAACAATTGGAATATTCTCGCCCCCTGCTCCATAAAGAACACCGGGTATCATTCCTGATTTTCTTAATTCTTTTGAGATAGATCTCTTAAATTCCGTTCGCTTCTTGGCATTTAATGTTATTTCTGGCATAGTAATAGTTTAAGAATAAATAAAAACGAACATAAGATTTTTAATCATATTTTTCAATTGCTTAATTGGTATATTTGAGATGCTTAATTTATTAAAAATTATGGTTATTAGTTTTTGCTATTAGATTTTTAAATAAATTATTATGAAAAACCCCTCTACATAAAAAAACAGAGGGGCAATAATAACGTATATGAAATGTTTACTAGACAGACTCCAGAGCTTCTTCAATTTTTACTTTCTTCCTCATTTTAAATTTTGCCAGAAGACTTTGATAAGAAACAAACATGACTGGTGTTACAACCAATGTTAAAAATGTTGCCACACCAAGTCCAAATATAATTGCAACACCCATTGGTCTCCAAAACGAAGTGTTTTGTCCGCCTATTATCCACGAGAAAGTTCTCCAATCAAAATCTACACCGGTTGTTAAGGGCAATAATCCCAGAATTGTTGTAATAGCAGTTAGTAAAACCGGTCTTAATCTTATCTTGCCTGATTGAACTGTAGATTCTATTAAGCTATAACCTTTTTTTTCGAGTTCTTTCTGAAAATCAAGAAGTATAATTGCATTCCTGACCACAATTCCTGCAAGCGAGATCACACCGATACCCGTCATAACGATTCCAAATGGTATTTGCACTACAAGCAATCCTACTAAAACTCCAATTATAGATAAGACAACCGAGAACATAATTATAATCGGTGTACTGACAGAATTAAATTCCATTACCATAAAGAAAAACACAAGCAGAATAGAAATGAAAAAAGCCTTTGTTAGAAAGTCCGATGACTCTTTTTGCATTTCCTGCTCACCTGTATAACTAACGCTGTAACCATCAGGGAGCTTGAAGTCTTTCAAAATTTCAATAACATCGTTTAGTACATCATTTCCCAATCTTCCTTCAGCATTAGCAGAAACTGTAACAACTCTTTTGAGGTCTTTTCTTTTAATATCACCTGCACCGGCTGAAAAAGTCACATCAGCAACTGAAGTTAGGGGAATTAAAATTCCGTCTTTATCCGGAATATAAAGATTTTGTATGTATTCGATATTATTTCTTTGCAGTGTATCCAATCTTACTGTTATATCGTACTCATCTTCACCAACTCTGTATTTACTGGCTTCCGTTCCGTTAATTGCTGTTCGGATTGTCGATGCAATTACAGAAGTATTTAGTTTATATAATGCAGCTTTTTCTCTGTCTACCCTGAATGTGATTTCAGGACGAGCTTTTTCATAATCATCTTTTAAATCTGCTATACCCTTAACATCTTTAATTTTTCTTTGAATTTGTTCAGAGAGCTGTCCGAGTAGTTCAAAATCATCGCCTGATATTTCGATGTTTACCGGCGGCTCTGTTGGCGGACCATGGCTTTCTTTATTCATTCTAACATCTGCTGTGGTAATTCCTTCGACTGCTTCTCTAATTTCTTCAACAGATTTAAAAGAGCTTCTTACACGGTCTTCTTTATCATAAAAGGATATTGTAATTGTTCCTTTATTTGATTCCTCTGCTCCTGCACCAAACATTCCTATTTCCTGACCGACACTCGAAACATAATATTCAATATCATTGAATTGAGGTAATTTTTTTTCAAAAATTTTAGCAATTTCGTTAGTCTTTTCAATATTTGTACCAACTGGTAAATTGATATAAATGTACGCTGTTGAAGGTTCTGTTTCAGGGAAGAACTGAACGCCTTTATTGAATACACCAAATAATACAAACACAAGAATTAATATGACAATAACAGCTGCCATAGTTTTTTTTCTATGGTTTATGCATATTCTAAGTGTCCTTTCATACTTGGCTATAAATTTATCGAATAAACCTTCGAACCATGTACGATATCGCGTCAATACATTATATTTTACAAATTTCGATTTCTTTGCTTTTTCCTGTGATTTCTTATAATTAATAAATCTTGAAGCAAAAACAGGATTCAGCACAAGGGCAACAAATAGCGAAGAGAATAAACATACAATAACTGTAATAGGAAGATAACTCATAAAATCACCTACGATGCCCGGATAGAAAAGCATTGGAGCAAAAGCAGATATGATCGTAAAGGTTGCAATGACTAC
This sequence comes from Ignavibacteria bacterium, assembly GCA_016783945.1. Taxonomy (GTDB): domain Bacteria; phylum Bacteroidota; class Ignavibacteria; order Tepidaquicellales; family Tepidaquicellaceae; genus BS750m-G4. The sequence continues at coordinate 4,378 of JADHVP010000076.1, read as the reverse complement.
TGGAATTTGTACTTCACGTGGACCTTCGATGGATGCATCATATGGATTATATCCTTCTTTTTCCTGTAAACGGTATATATTTTCTGTGACAACAATTGCATCATCGACAATTATTCCCAAAACAAGAATTAAAGAAAATAATACAATCATATTTAATGTAATACCGAGAATGCTAAGTACGATGAAAGCAATCAAGAAAGATAAAGGAATTGCAGCTGCAACGAACATTGCATTTCTAAATCCCATTACCGAGAAAAGGACAAGAGTTACCAGAAGAAATCCTGTCATTACACCATTTTCAAGTTCATGCACAGTAGTTTCAATAGATTTTGATGCGTCACCTGTATAACTTATTGTTAAACCCTTGGGCAGGTTCTCTTTTTCCTCTTCGATTAAAGCTTTAGTTTGTTCGATGATTCTCAAGATATTTTCACCACTACTTTTTTTAACGATCAGGGTGACATTTTCTACACCGTTTTTCCTTGCATAAGATGTCCTGTCTTTAAATCCGTAAACTACTTCAGCAACGTCATTTACATAAATTGGTTTTCCCTCTTTTTTCTTTATAACAAGGTCATTGATTAAATTAGGATTGTCTAATTCCCCCGGTACTTTAACATTGTATTTTGAAGAACCAACATCAATTCCTCCACCCGGAATATTTTGATTTTCATTCTGTATAGCAAAAATAATATCGTTGAATGAGACATTATAGTATTTCATCCTATCTGCATTCGTGTTCACCTTTACTTCTCTTTCAAGACCGCCTGTTACGTCAACACTGAGTACACCGGTTATACCCTCTATCTTGTCTGATAAATTATCACCAATATCTTTTAGTTTAGCCAATCCGAAATTACCAGAAAGGTTTATGTAAAGAATTGGTAGTTCGGAAAAGTTTATTTCAGAAACTACGGGTTCCTCTATGTCATTTGGCATTTTAGTTTTAGCAACACTTACTTTATCTCTAACCTTTTGGAGCGCATCGTCTATTTCAACGTTAGGATTAAATTCTATTACCACAGACGAGAAGCTTTCCTGTGAAGTTGATGTAATCTTTTTAATATCACTTATACCTTTTACTTCGTTCTCGACTTCTTGAGTAACAAGATTTTCTATTTCTTCCGGAGAAACCCCCGGATAAACAGTTGATACAAAAACGTATGGTATCGTGATAGAAGGGGAAGACTCTTTTGGTATTGTTATATAAGTAAATGTACCGACAAGAATTATTATTGCCAGCAATATATAAATAGTAACTTTATTATCAACAGCTAATTTTGAAACAGTCATTACAGAAAAATTTTATTTAATTAATAACTTTTACTTTATCTCCATCTACCAAAGAATGAAATCCTTCATAGATTAATTTATCACCCGGGTTTAAACCACTTTCTATAAGAATATCATTGCCATTTCTTCCTCCGATTGTTACGATTCTTTTTTTCGCAATTTCATTATCTAATACAAATACATATTTTTCTTCTCCGAAATCAATCACAAGGTCTTGAGATAAAATTATTGCTTTATCAACGCTGAATCTTGTAACCTGTACATTAGCACTCATTTCAGGTTTAAGTTTTCTATCAGGATTATCTAAGACCACTTCAATTTCGAATGTTCTGTTAATTTTACTTAAAGTTGGGGATACATAGCTTACAATCCCGTTATACTCTTCACCGGGTAAAATATCAAATGTTATTTTCACCTTTGCTCCCTTCGATACATCGTTAATAAACCTTTCTGGGATACCCGCAGATACTTTAACTCTTGAAACATCAACGATTTTCACGATTGGAGAGCCGGGTGCTGAGACTTCCCCTCTGAACATATATTTTTCATCTACGACTCCGTTTATAGGAGATCTCACTGTAGATTTACTTAATCTTCTCCAATAAACGTCTACTGTTTTCTCTGCTATATCAAGTTGAAGTTTTGCATTGGTATACTGCTGCTCTGTTGCTACATTATCTAAATAGAGCCCTTCAGTTCTTTCAAAATTGCTTTTTGCTAATTCGTATTGAGCAAGCGATTGTTCGTATGAAGCAAAGTCCACATCTTTTTTTAACCGGGCTATAGTTTGTCCTCTACCGACACGATCTCCCTTATCAACTCTTAAATATGTAATTAATCCACCTTCTTCAGAGGCAAGTGTTGCTTCATCGTATGGTTTAACAACTCCTACAATATTATAAGATTCAGTGAAATTCTGTACTTCAATTGGTTTGACCTTCACTACAGGTAATTTTTCTTTCTTTTCAATGCTTCCTTCATTACTTCCGCATGAAGTAAGAAGTACTGATGCGAGTATGATGAGTATTAAGTTCCGCATTTGTATTTTTATAATTAATTTATTCAAACTCTTTAAAATTTGTTTTGTAAAAGTTTATTTTTCTAACAGCCCTTCTAATTCAGATTTTGCAATTAAGTAATCATATATTGCCTGAAGATAGGCAAGTCTTGATTGGCTAAGTAAAAGTTCTGTATCTAATACGTCTATCTGGTTTAAGACTCCGTTTCTAAAACTCAGGTTTGCTAACTCGAGACTTCTTTCTGCAAGTTTTACATTCTTGTGCTGTGACATTATTCTATTTTTTGCATCTTCCATTCGCAGTAAAATGCTTTCGGCTTGTGTTCTTAATTTCTCTTTGATATCTAAAATGGATTCATCCGTCTTCTTAACTTCTATTTCCGATTGATGAACTTTAAAATCGTTTTTGAATATATTTAAATCCCATGTCAGACCTATGCCTGCGTTAATTACGTTAAAGAACCTGTAATTCGTTAAAGCTCTGTCATCGTTTTCGTTAGCTACTATTGAGTATTGTCCGAATAGATATAATTTAGGCAGATAGTTTGCTTTGTCTACTTTAACTAATTCTTCATAAATTCTTCTATTTATTTTTAGTTGTCTTACAGAAACATTTTTTTCAATAATTCTATTTATTATATCATCCATTGTGCCAAAAACCTCTGTGCTGTCATAAGTTAAATTGCCTGTTACATCAATGTCTTCATTTTTTGATTTTAAACCGATTACATCTTTTAAAAACAGCTTGCTTAATTTTAAATCGTTCTGGGATTTTTCAAGAACGGGTAAAACTGTTTCAACTTTAACTTTGGCCCTTAGATAATCAAATTCTGTTGCAACGCCATTTCTGTATTTTGCATCGACAACACTGAAATTATCCTCTGAGTTTGTGAGACTCTGTTTGTTTACTTCTATAACCTCTTTTAAAAATAATACATCATAGAATGCTTTTCTAACATCCGTTTTTACTTTGGTTCTAACAGACGCTACATTTTCGTTGTTTATTTTTTCATAATACTCAGCAATTCTAATGCCTTGAAACACAGGTGTGCCGAGTATTGGTATTGATTCTGATATCTCTAATGTATTTTCGATTGAATTATCAGAGCCAATTTCATATTTCTGTCCAAAAATATCAAAGACCTGCTTTTTAAATGCACGGTTATATCTCGAATTCAATGTCACGGTAGGTAACAGGTTTTCACTGTATGCTTCTGAAACGGCTTCTGCGGATTTCAAAAGATCAAGTCGAGCGTTAATAAGTTCTGAGTTGTTTTTTTGTGCAAGAGATATTGCTTCTTCTAAATTTATTACCCGAATGTTTTGAGCTTTTGAAATTATTGGAAGTATTGTGAACAGAAAAACAAGAGTAAGAACAAAGATGAATAATGTTGAATTAATACTTTTACTCTTTACAATTCTAATACTTGAGAATTCCTGCATATCCATATATTTAAAAATTATAAATTAATTTTTTAGATAATAACGGCTTGGTCTTTTTATATTTTTCTTTGCCTTTGTTTGTTAAAATCCCATTCATAATAATATCATAAGTGTACTCGAAAGCATCCTGCAGCGAAAATTTATTTTGTATAATAAAATCAGGATTAAAAATCCCGGCAAAACTCGAAGTCAAAATTGAAATTATAATTGGAGCAGGATAATTTTCAATTAATTTCGCTTTCTTTCCTTCTTCGAGCAGCTTCGTTGTGATGAATATTATTTTTTCATCTCTTGTATCATCGATTTCACATTTAATACCAGGAGCGTGGATACGTAAATCCTCTAACCATTTTTCACTTATATTCATCATAAAATTGCTGTGAAGATACAGCAGCTTAACAAACTTAGTAACTACGTCGGTTTTATCATGTACTATTTCATCAACATGCTTTTCAAGAAATTCCGAAGTAACTTTGCAAATTTCTTCTAACAGTTTTTCCTTTGAAGGGAAGTATTTATAAATGGTTTTCTTGCTTACGTGGAGTTCTTTTGCAATTTCATCCATAGAGATTTTATAAAAACCTTCCCTATGAAATTTTTGCCGTGCAAAGTTTAGAATCTTAT
>JADHVP010000018.1 GCA_016783945.1 Ignavibacteria bacterium | reverse complement strand
TCAATTGCTCTGAGCGAGTCGTTAAATTCACCACCGAGAGAATCACTGTAAACGTAGTTCCCGGTTTGGAATGGATCTAAATGCCTTCTACCTTGTGAAAAAGAAACATTGTATATAGCAAATAGATTTATTATTATTGCAATTACTAATAAATTCCTTTTGAGATTATTATTAGTAATAGATTTTGAGTACATTTTAGAAAATATAAAATAAATATCAAAACGTATAATTTTCTCTATAAGCACTCAATTAATTTTTAAAAGTTGTATTCTTATTGATAATTTCTACCCGCTAAATTTCTCGCTGACATTAATATCTCGGCTGAAATCTGTTCAATTATAATTATTAACAAATAGATAATCAATGATTAATAAAAAAACATTTTTTATTGTACTTTTATGCTTGATTTTTAATTTAGTTCCTTTATTTAATACATTCTCACAATTTGATCCTCATCCTGAACTCGAGTGGTTTACGATTGAGACTGACCATTTCTACATTAATTATCATGAAGGAACAGAAAGAACAGCTCAAACGATTGCAAAAATAGCGGAAGAAATATACGGACCGATAACTTCTCTGTACAAATATGAACCAGACCAAAAAGTAAGTTTCATAGTTTCGGATGTATCGGATATTGCAAACGGTGCAACAGATTTTTATAACAACAGAATCGGTCTCTATGCATCTGCGCTTGACTTCGATCTCAGGGGCACAACAAACTGGCTTCGTAATGTAATCACGCATGAGTATGTTCATATAATTCAAATTCAGCTTTCAATGAAGTTTTCCAGAAAGCTGCCTGCAATTTATTTACAAGTACTTAATTATGAAAAAGAAAGGAGACCGGATGTTTTATATGGTTATCCAAATGTTATTATTTCTTATCCAATCTCTGGAGTAGGCGTACCAGCATGGTTTGCTGAAGGAACCGCTCAATATATGAGGCAGCCATTTTCTTATGATTATTGGGATCCACATAGAGACATGATATTAAGAATGTATGTAGAAGGTAACAACATGCTTACCTGGAATGAAATGGGACAGTTTTCTTCAATAACAACTCTTAAGGCAGAATCCATTTACAATTCCGGTTTTGCATTAACGAGATATATTGCGAAAAATTACGGTGAGGACAAGCTGCGTGAGATATCCGAAAACCTTGGAGACCTAACGAACTTCAGTATGGAAACGGCGGTGGAGAAGTCTCTTGGAATTGATGGAAAACAATTATACAACGAATGGAAGAGCTTTCTAAAAAGAGACTACGCTGAAAGATTAAAAGATGTAAAGACATCGAAGATTGAAGGTGAACTCATAGAAGAAGAGGGTTTTGCCAATTATTACCCCCAATTTTCGCCAGATGGTAAAAAGCTCGCATATTTATCGAATCAGGATTTTGATTATGAAAATACGGGATTATTAGTTTATGATATCGAAAAGAAGGAAAAAGAACTCCTTACATCACCGGTTGCTATGAACTATAGCTGGTCGCCTGATGGCAAAAAAATTATATATGCTAAAAGAAATTCACCCCGAACCATTCATGGTTCAACTGTTTACGATCTTTATGAATATATCATTAAAACAAAAGATGAAAAAAGATTAACAAACAATTTAAGAGCATTCTCTCCTTCTTATTCACCTGACGGGAAAAAAATCTGTTACATAATAAATAAAGATGGAACCCTCAACTTAAACATTGCAGACTCTGATGGAAAAAATAAAATTGTTCTGACATTTTTTATTAACGGTGAACAGATTTTCAATCCAAAATTTTCGAGTGAAGGTGACAAAATAATTTTTGACTATGCTCTAAATGAATCCAGAAAAATTACAACGGTTGATATAAATACGGGTGAAATGGAATTTTTATTTAACGAAAAGGGAGTAGACACACGTAATCCTGTCTTTTCAAAAGATGGGAGTAAACTTTATTTTGCATCGAACAAGACAGGCATATATAATATATACTCATTCGAAATGAATACGAAGAACCTCAAACAGATAACCAACGTCTTGGGTGGTGCTTTAATGCCTACCGTTGATACTTCGGGTAACATTGCATATTCATCGTATCAATCAACAGGTTATAAAATCGCATTACTTGAAGATTTTGAAGAACATGATGTTGATTCATTGGGATCATATAATAAACCTCCTATACTGGTTCAAAAATACGCTAACGTAGATTCTCTAAGTGCAGTAGGGAAAAACAACTTCGACTGGGAAAAACTAAAAAATTTCGATGATAAAAACATTCAAATATTAAAATCGAAACCTTATACAAGTCTTTTCACACAAATTGCTTTTTTTCCAATCATAAGATTTGACAATTACACAAAGGGTGACGATTGGAATTTTCTAGATGCAATCAAACCGGGTTTGTATTTCTATTCTGATGAAGTGCTCAACCGTTTTTCTATATTCGGTGGAGCTGCCATGAACAAAAAATTTGAGAGGGATTTATTCCTTCAATTTCAATATCAGAATGGATTTCCGATTTTCAAAGATTTTTTCAATAATACACTACATTTTAATCCTGTGTTTACTCTTGAGGGTTACAATATAACAAGAAAATCCACAGGGCAATTAATTGCGAGTATTGATACTGTTGATGTAGGGGTTGAGTACGACCTTCTCGCATTTGATCTCGGAATGGCTTTTAAACTGATTAACCGAAGCCATAATTTCAAATTCATTTATTCCTTTTCGAAATACGCTACAAGCATAGACAACTTTATTATTCCGCAAAGTGGATTACAAGTTCGAGCTTCTTCTCAAGATTATTTCAAAGCTCATAACTTGTCTTTGACTTATCGCTATGCAAGTGCTTTCCCGAATAGGAATATGGACATCGATTTCATCGGAAGAAAAGTTAACATTAAATATGATTACGAAATAAGCAACATTAATCCCGAATTAGAAGTAAAGGATGACGGAACTGTAGTTGATAAATTCACAACTAACAAACTACACAAACTTGATGCAGACTGGACAGAATCATTCGGATTGTTTAATAATAAACACAGCCTCTCGTTTAAATTGAGAGGTGCTGTTATATTCGGACCCCCTGTAGATGATTTCTACAGCTTTTATGCAACAGGATTACCGGGAATGAAAGGCTACCCATTTTATGCGTTGGGAGGTGGAAGAGTCGCAACCGCAAATGTAACATACAGGTTTCCTTTGCTAACGAACATTGACACAAGAATATCTCCTTTTTATCTCGACAAACTTTACTTTTCAGTCTACGGTGATTTTGGTAATGCATGGAACGGTGACAAATTCGATATTAATGATTTTAAAAAAGATGTGGGTGCCGAACTTCGTTTGCAGACCTTCTCTTTTTATTTGTTTCCGACAAGTATCTTCTTCAATGCAGCGTATGGTTTAGATCAATTTTCCAGAACATTTCTTGGAGAGGAAGTGACATACGGTAAAGAGTGGAGATTTTATTTCGGAATGTTATTCGGGTTTGAATTTTAAGAGCGATGATCTAATATAGAATTAGATTTAATTTGTAATAAAGAAGATTATTTGATGAATATTTAACGAAAACTTTGGAATGTTATTATTTTGACAATCTAATAAAAAGAATTCTATAATAATTCTTTATTTTATTAGCTGAAGTTTTTTGATTTGGTTATTGTTTTTAGTTTCAATTTTATAATAGTACTCTCCTCCAGGCAGATTAGAGAAATCCAATTCTCGAAAGTGAAATCCTTTTTTCAAATATTTATTATTGATTAAGGTTACAACCTTTCTTCCATTTATATCGGATATTAACAGACTCACTTTACTGTTATAAGGAAGGTTGAATTCAATAGCCGGTCTTAACTGTACTTCATTAACATTTTGCTCTGACATTTTATTGTATAATGTTGCTCGAACAAATAATTCATCGTTGTAATAATTATGATTTTCCATTGTGATAGTTTATTAGTTTTAATAATTCTAATATATTAAGTGCAATCACTATGCCAGATTTTATATAAATTATATTTTATTAAATAGATAACCTAACAAAGACTGATATACAAATATTCTACTTATCAAATGAAAAACTATTCACTTAAAAGCCTTAAAAATCATTCAATTTTGGATAAAACTATTACATTTTATATTTTGTATCTCAGAGCTTAAGCAATTCGATCATTAACTCATAATAAGAAACGCAAGACTAAGTCTTGCGTTTCTCCTTTTACAGCAATCAGAACTTTAAAATACTATAGTCTGATTACTATTTTCAAATATAATCTTGCTATACTTATAAACACTTCACTTGTTGATTCATAAATTCAAAATTACTTTAATTTGAAATTAAACGGAACACTAACCCAGCAATTAACTGTCTTTCCATTTTGAAGTGCCGGAGTGAACTGCAGGTCATACACTTTATCTCTGACTTCATTGTGGAAAACAGATGGTCCACTTATCTTACCAATCTTTACAACACTTCCACTTTTTCCAACAAGGACCTTCACGGTTACTCTACCTTCGATGTTTCCCTGTATAGCAATTTCAGGATAATTCATTGAACTCCTAACTGAATTCAGATTGACTGCGTCCGGAGCTTTCTCAACTTCAAACTGCTGGTAATTAACATTATTCCTCTCAATCTTTATTTCATTATCTTTGTTAATTTTATCATCAATCTTGTTGGTATTAAAATCGGTCGAGCCTGTATATTCTGTGTTTAACGCATTCTCATCACCTTGAGAAGACACAAATGTCTTGATCGTATCTAATGCATCCTGTGTTTTGGTAGTTAATATCTCCGAGTCTTTAGTTGCAACAGGTTCCGGGTCCAATGCAGTCATATCTTTTAATGGAACGGACGTGGTCTTCGAAATAATATCAGGTGGTATTTGTTCATCATCTGTCTTTGAGGAAGTGTTAAAATCTTCAATGTTTATGTTCCAAACCTTGATTTTCTCCTCAGTTTTATTTGAGCTAATCAAATCACTGTAAACTCCGAATACATAAGTGAAAATAAATATCGCATGAATAACGACTGCTACAATCAATCCCTGAAGCTCAAACTTTTTATAATATTTCTTTAGTTCGGTTGCTCCGTATTGGCTGTTATTTTTATTTTTCTTTTTCATGATCTTACTCCTTTCTTGCTTTTAGTTTAATTGCTGCTAATTTTTAAACATGATCTGTTTTGTTTTGTTTCAAATAATCGTCAATAATTAAGTAATTAATAGTGACTTATCATGAACTATTTTGAAACTAATATTAATTTCCTGAGTTAAATACTGTTGCATATAAAATGATTATACAAGAATAACTCAAGTGCTCAGTAAGTCCTAAATCTGAAAAGAAGCTTTTTACATTCACATATTAATAACTAATTCTTATTTTGCAATATAATTTAGTTTGAATTATTCATCTGCATCAAAACAATTATCATGAAAAAAATAAATTACATACTCATTCTATTAATGGTTTTTTCTTTCACGGTGATTAATTGCAGTGGCAGCAGCGGGAAATATGATGACTACAAAAAATGGAAGCACTTCGGTATACATGCCCGTTCGTCAGATGACAAAATGTTCTTGACTCTTCAAAAGGAATTTGGTATCGATCCTCCTCTCGAAAGTTTCTACCTGGAAGTAGACCTGAGAAACCCTAATTACGAATTTGCAAAGATTGGTATGGGGGAAAGTTCAAAGAGTATACTCTGGGAAAGCCTGTCGACCGAAGCGAGAAATTTCATTATCAATTGGGAATACTATAAAGAGAATCTTAGTGAATAAAGATTCAGAATATTTCCTAACTACAAATAGAAATTCCCGGATAAAAAAATTCAGAGTTTTTTGAAATTGATTGCAAACATTAATTTGCATAAATTTGTAACTAATTTATTTGCGCCCGTAGCTCAACCGGATAGAGCACCAGCCTTCTAAGCTGGGGGTTAATGGTTCGAGTCCATTCGGGCGTGCAAGAAATCAATATTATTTAAAAACTAACTAATAAAGGAGACAAGAAATGAAAAAACTGATAACATTGCTTTCTGTTAGTATCGTTTTTATTTTATTTGCAATTTCTTTCAACGCAAGTGCTTTTGATGAGCCTGATGGGAAACAAATCTTTGAAGATGAAAAATGCAATTTGTGTCATTCTGTTTCAACAGTAGGTATTGAAGCAAAAACAAAGAAAGAAGCTTTCAAAGGACCGGATTTAGTAAATCTTGCTGATTCTTTTGAAGCAGATTGGATTGTAAAATACTTAAAGAAAGAAGCCGACAAAGATGGGAAAAGTCATAAAAAGCCTTTCAAAGGAACTGACGAAGAATTACAAGCACTGGTGGATTGGCTGCTAGAACAAAAAGCAGAAGAATAAAATTTGTAAATTCATTATTATTTCGAATACCTGTATTCAAAAATTATTAAAAGCGACTTATTAGGAGTCGCTTTTAAATTTCTAATCCCAAAGTTATTCTTTCTTTGGGATTTTTTATTTATTTATTTAAATGGAACTTAATCATTGATATTTATGGTTATATAAAGCAATACTATTCTTAAAGAAATTTAAAAAGGAAAAACAGCGTGACAAAAACAAAAACTCTTAAACCACTCAAGAATTTTCAAAAGACTTACATGATGGTAATACTGTTCCTATCACTTTTTTTAGTCATGGGATATTTCTTTTCCGGGTAAAATACAAACAACTCAATGTCTTGAAGAGTCTCCACGGTGACGCTTTATAACCATACTAATGTAGTAGAGTCCTATTAGAGAGACTCAAGTTGTAGAATAGATTTTTTTAATCATCATTAAAATAATTCTTACCCATATTTTCGTCCCTTCCTAATCCTGAAAAACTGTTGACAGGAAGAGACTAAGGGTAAGGCATTCAGCAAAAACCTTTCTTTACTTACTATTCTTCTACCGACTACTGATTTTTAGATTACTGCATATTATTAAAATTTTTCATTTCCTATATTTGCGTATTTTCCGAAGCGACTGAATATACTATTTGGAAACACTTAACATACTTGTAATAGCTGTCGGACTTGCAATGGATGCATTTGCTGTTTCGGTAGCAAGTGGATTCACACTTAAAGATCTAAAAGTAAATAAAGTCTTAACAATCGCATTGTTCTTCGGAGCATTCCAGGCTATAATGCCTGTACTTGGCTGGTTGTCGGGAATCGGTCTCAAAAGTTTCATTGCAGGTATTGACCACTGGGTAGCATTTGTTTTATTAGTTGGGATAGGAATTAAAATGATATACGAAGCGCTTCGGTTTAAGAAAAAAGAAAAACACCCCAATAGCTTTAATTTATACATACTTTTTATTCTCGCAGTGGTTACAAGCATAGATGCTTTCGCAGTCGGGATTAGCTTTGCTTTCCTGAAAATTTCAATTCTTACTCCTGTGTTGATAATCGGACTTGTTACCTTTGTTCTTTCTTTTTCAGGAGCATATCTCGGTAAAAAATTCGGTCATTTATTCGAAAGTAAAATTGAAATACTCGGAGGAATTATTTTAATAGTCATCGCTTTCAAAATACTTTTCGAAGATCTCGGAATGCTTTAATACATTTACTTTAAATTTTACAGTAAATTTAATTTCTCATTATTAGTTAGATTAAGAAATTTCTGAATTTCTCCGGGAAATCCCTTCCAAATCCCCTATTTTTCAACTCCCTGAAAAAAAGTTTTCGCAATTATTATATGAAACTCCAAAAAGCTAATATTCTTTAAAAATAATGCTATTATCCAACTTTTTAAACCCAATTAAAGTCACTTTTTATGAAAAAGTTCGATTTTTCTTATTACAACCCCGAAAATTTGTGCTCGCCTATTTAAAAAGAAATGTATTATATTACGTTGTGAGCTATTAATTAGGGACGGTAAGACTGAACTTTCAATCCCCTCTGCTCCAAAAGTTTTAATTCGATTTTCCGGAGGGGATTGAAGTCGAAGATCCGCTTATGGTGGAGAGGTCAAAGAAAAGTATCAATACACTGCTACGAGAATTGACGCCGTGAACATCGTACTTGTAGGGATTTAAAATTTTGAACCCCTACAGGTTATGGTGTTATTTTTAATTTGGAAACGGTTAATTATTATCATGAATAAAATCAAAATAAAAAATAAAACAATTAAGAGTACAACTAAGTGTCACCAAAATTTTGCCTGCCTGGAAAATCCTGACATTGTATGCGAAGTAGAGAATTGTATTCAGGATGGAGTTTGTTTTATTAAACATGATGAATCAACTAATTGTAATTATAAATTTCCATTTGGAGATTCATATTTTTGCACCTGTCCCACAAGAATTGAGATTTATAATAAATATCGTATGCAGATTTTTATAGAGTGATAAAGGATTATTTGAAGGGAAGGTCTACTTCCCTGCCCCGTAACTGAGGTCAGGTAAAAGTTTTTAACCTGGAGGTTTACAGGGCGGGGGGAAATTTTGAGGGGAGATTGTTGGGGAGGATGGTTATATTGGAGTGTCGTATCAGATGTACTTCAACTGACAAACGTCAGGTCAATACGTAGCACTCCTTCGGGGAAGACCTGACGCAACATATAATATAAAAAACATATAATAATGAAAGCAGCGATAGCACTTTTAACTGATTATGGGACACAGAACTTCGTAAGAAGGATAGTCCTTGAACTCAATAGAAAGTACGGAATAAGCTTTATAACCTCTCTCTTGCCTGCTCATGTTAGTCTGAAGCAACCATTCCTCTTCATCAGTATGGATAGACTCGAGCAATATTTTAACAAGCTTGCGGAGGAAATCGAACCATTCGTGGTTGAGCTTGACCGATTTTATCACACACAATGGAGCGGATATGGGATTCTTGGGCTCAATGTCAGGGAAACAAACACACTGAGAAAGCTACACAATCGCATCAACATCGAACTTGCCGATTTATTCGAGAACACCTCGTCACCTCATGATGGAGATCGGTATCATTTTCATTTGACCATCGAGGTAGGCAAGGTAGAAGTTGTTGATGTGTTCAGGAATTATTACAAGGAACTAAGCAGCAATAAGATAAATCTGAAATTTACGGCCCGGAAAATCGCCTTATTCTACTATGATGGTGAACCAATTCCCGGATCATTCACAACCTACAAGGTTCTTGAACTAGGAAGTAGGCGGCACTAAATTACTGTATCTGTTAAAAGTTCCTCCTCCAATAAAACGGAGCAGGCTGTCGGATATAATTTTACACAATACATGGATTACTTAATCAGAAAGGCGACCATCAACGATATACCTTTTCTTATTGGCATTTGTTTTCCCGAAGGCGAACCTTAAAGTGGTTTTGTTAAAAGCATTGTGCTAGATGAAAGCAACCTGACACTCATCTGTGAGAATGAAAAACAAATTATAGGTTTTACAATCGGTCGGGTCTTAATGAAACAACCTGCATCAACACCGGATAATGGTGTATGGATGCAGGCGGTTTATAATAAACTACTTGAAGGTATCGCACCTGATTACACCACATTCTGTGAAATTTATAATTTATGGATTGAACCAAGTTATCGCCGCAAAGCAATCGCATCTAAATTAAAGCAAGCACTCGAATCTTATATGTCAGAAATGTGGGTGAACCTTATCTTCACTCGCACAGAAAAAGAAAATACACCTGTTATTAAACTGAATCAGAAATTAAAATATACTATTTTAAAACAGAATATATTGTTAGAACATATATGTTTTCTTAAGAAACTATGAAAATAAATAATTTTTCAAACCCAAAACAATTAGCCATGAAAAAGACAAAAACAATTTTGATACTAAGCATAGTATCAATCATATTGTCCGGATTCAGCTTATCGGATGATATTCCAAAGGGCTGGTTCAGAGCAGGGAGCAAACCGGAAAGTTACAAAGTGGGAATCGATAATACCGTATTTAAAAGCGGTCAAAAGTCTGCATACATAGAATCCATAGAAGATAAGATCCAAGGCTTTGGTAATTTAATGCAAACCTGCGATGCAAAAGATTACTTAGGCGAAAGAATTAAAATGACCGGTTACATAAAGACCGAGAACGCCGAATGGGCTGTAATGTGGTTAAGAATCGATAGTAAAGATAATAAACAATTAAGTTTCGACAACATGAATGATAGACCTATAAAAGGAACGGAAGACTGGACAAAATGTGAAATAGTATTGGACGTACCAGAGGATAGTTATTCTCTGAATTTTGGATTTTTCTTAAACGGAACTGGAAAGGCATGGTTTGACGATATAACGATCGAGGTTGTTGACAATAACATACCATTAACATCAACACCCTCAACATTTGAGTTACCAAAGCCAACAAATTTGGACTTCGAAGAATAAGCTTTACTTTTTCCGATTTTAAGAAATGCGAAAATTATCATGACATCGGATACGGAACAGGAAAGAGTGTATGCAACACTCCCCATGAGAATTAAAGCAGTCGCAATTGATTCTCTCATTGTATCATTATTGCTAATGGCTCTCCTTCAAGTTTTAGGATTATACTTTCCAAAGCACTCGGTATTAACAGCGTTCGCTATGTTTGGTATGTCACTTTTATTTGAACCACTTTTAATATCGTCCGCTGGTTGTACGATTGGACAGTATTTAATGGGCATCAGAGTTATTCGGAAGGAAAACGGGACACTATGTCCTTTTCATCTGTCTATCGTACGTTATATTGTAAAAATATTATTGGGATTGTATTCATTGGTATACATGCTCTTTAGCAGCAATCGTCAGGGTATTCATGATTACAGTGCTAAAACAATTGTTGTCATATCGAAACGAAAACTAATAAAACATCCCGAAGTTGCCATAGAACAAAAAGAAGAAGGACAGATCGAGAAACAATACAAATACCCATCCGCAATAAGAAGATTTGCTTTTTTTGTTATCTGGTATATTATAGCTTTTTTCAGTGCATCAATCATCTTAGGTATACTATATTCCATAATAATAGCTATTGGAACTATAGTAGGTCTTACTTCATACGAAGAATCGGAAAACAACCTATTATTTGGTATTTTTATAATTATCATATGGATTATAGAACTTTTTTTATTTGCGGCTGTAGCGTATTGGGCATCAAAAGGATATTTACCCGGAGCTATGAGAAAAAAAATTACGCAAGATGAAATTGAAGCAGAAAAAGAACATGCTAAATTAGAAGAAGAGCAAGCTGATATAATGGAAGGACTTAACGAAAAGGAAGAATTATCATCAAAGGAACAAAAACAAATTGAAAAAGAGAATCTTAAAACAGTAAAAGCCAATACATTTATTTTCACTTTATTCGGTTTTATCGTAGGATTGATATTCTCTCTCATATTATTAAATCAAATTGTTGAGATAATTTTTATTACATTAATCGGTTCACTCATTGGATATGTCTTTGGTTACTTGTATGGAGAATCAAAAAAGAAAAATGTAACCGGGAAATGACTTCCTCCCGCTGTTGGTGATAACCAGTCAAAGCTGGGGAAGCACAAACAAATGATATATTAATTACAACGTAATGCAATTCTTTTGGGCTAGTCTAACTTCCCAAATAGCATATTAATAAATTAAAGCATTTTGTATATTTGTATTTCTTTGAAAGCACTACAATAGATTATGTTTCTTAAATATTTGTTTGTCACGTTAGGTTCACTTTTTTTAGGATTAGGAGTAATCGGTGTGTTCGTACCCGGGCTTCCAACGACTCCCTTTCTTTTGCTATCCGCAGCTTTTTATGTACGCAGTTCAAGGAGTATGTATCGCTGGCTGTTAAACCATAAAGTCTTTGGTAAGATTATCAGAGACTTTAGAGAGAGCAGATCCATTTCATTGAAAAATAAAGTCATATCTATATTATCAATGGTTACAATGCTCACTTTATCTATATTTGTATTCGTTGATGAACTTTACACAAGGATAATAATACTAATAATAGGAATCGTAGGATTTATCGTAATCCTCTCATTTCCAACAACGAAGACTAACAATACATAATTTTTTCCAGTCATCTGATACAATCCCCTGCTATTAATTCTACCGTTTAATTTCCCTCTCAATTTCCTTATATTTGTGAAATTTTGATTAAATTATATAAAATTTGATTCCTGTATTTAAGAAGAAAATCTATTCGAAGATATTATTTTCGTATTTATTTATACTCCTTTTCTCACCCGCACTACTATCTCAAATAAAAGTATACGAGAGACAAACTACTGACGAGATACTGAATGCAGGTCTTTCATACAAAAGTGATACAAGAAATATTATCGACCTGAACGGAAAGTGGATGCTTTCTTTCGACGAGGGGAAATATTTTTCTGAATACATCATACCAATTGCTTATGATTATAGGGGCTGGGTTATTTTCAAAAAGAGCTTCTCTATTCCGGATGAAATGCTACGGAATTATAATTTCGTTTTGTTTGCAGAAGGAATAAATTATGAAGCAAAAATAAAAATCAATAACACCTTCATTACAGAACATGAAGGCGGCTTTTCATCAATCAAAATACCGATTGACGAAAACATTTTAAGAGATAATAATGAGATAATAATCGATGTATCCAGCGAGCTTGACCATAGGAATACTATTCCCCTATCAAACCAGATAAACTTCTCGAAGAATTACGGCGGCATCAATAAAGACATTTATATTTTAGCTGTTCCGAAAATATATGTTTTCGAAAATAAATTAGACTACACTATTGATAATAAATTTTCTGTTACCGTAACGAATAATTGCACTATAAACTCCGGTAACATAGAGAGTCTCTTAAACAATGAGAATAAAGATTTCTCGCTAAAAACGATTCTGGTAAACAAAGCTACAGGTGAGACTGTCCTTG
The DNA here is from genome assembly GCA_016783945.1 of Ignavibacteria bacterium. GTDB lineage: Bacteria > Bacteroidota > Ignavibacteria > Tepidaquicellales > Tepidaquicellaceae > BS750m-G4. The sequence continues at coordinate 27,933 of JADHVP010000018.1, read as the reverse complement.
AAAGCAATGCGGTAACATTCTCTATAGATAATTTCAATACAAAGCAGATTGCAAACAAATTTGTTTTGAAAAATCCATTGTACTGGTCACCGGAGAATCCGCAACTGTATATCGTCAAAACTATTGTTTCTCAAAATGAAAATATTGTTGACGAAAGCATAAGTGAGTTTGGAATATGCGATGTAAAATTCGATAAAGACCACATAACCGTTAATGGTTTCCCATCGATGCTGAAGGGCATAGATTATTTCGAGTATACACCGCGTTATGCTTCAGCATTGAACTACGGCGATACTGAAAGAGACCTTTTGAACATAAAAGAACTTGGTTTCAATTGTGTGCGGGTTCCGGGGAGGTCTGCTCATCCTTATATAATAAATATCTGCAATAGAATAGGTTTGTTTTTGTTACAGGAGATTCCATTCAATGAAGTTCCGGAAAGAATTTTAAAAGATACCGAATATACACAAAAGGCTTACGATTATTTAGAAAGTATTATTAACCGTGACAAGAACTCTGTTTCAATTATAGCCTGGGGAATCGGGAATAATTTTGATGTTACAGGTGACGAGGGAGTAAACTATGTAAAGAGCACAAAGCTAATTGTAGGTGAAATTGATCAAAGACCTATTTATTACACAACAAGAAATATTAATCACGACATCTGCTTCGAATATGTTGACTTGAAAGGAATTAATTTCTACACTAACAGTTCTGAAAAAATTAAGACTGAAATTAATGAACTAAAGAATAGTATAAAATTAAATAAAAGTGGAAAACAATTGTTGTTTATTTCTTCTTATGGAATAAACATAACAAATGAAATCAGTAATGGTTTCAGTAACATTCATTCGATTGAAGCACAAACAAAATTTTTAGTCGATAATTATAAAATCTTAAGTAAATCATTTTTTGGTAATTTCGTTTCCTCGTATTCTGATTGGGTAACGGAGCGTCCTGTAAATTATCCTCAGAACGCTAATCGGTTTTTAAAAACAGACGGTATATATGATATATACGGAGTTCCGAAAAAATCAGCAGGATTTTTAAAGAGAGTTTTAAACGACCAGGAAATATCAAAAATATCGGAAGGCACACACGGCGCTAATGATTCATATATTTTTGTCGTTAGCGGAATAATAGTATTAGTAATATTTATTATCATCTCGAGTAACGTGAAAAAATTTAAAGACAACTTATGGAAATGTATCATCAGACCTAATTATTTCTTCCAGTATGCACAGGAGCAAATGCTGATATCGGTTTATCAAAATATTATTTTGAGTATTTTTATATCATTCGGTTTAGCACTTTATTTGTCCGCATTGTTTTATTTTTACAGGGACAATAATTTCTTCGACATGTTCTTAGCAAACACATTCCATTCGGATTACATAAAAATTATTGTATCTGACTATATCAACGAACCGTACAAATCTATTATTCTATTATCGATTATATTTTTCGTAATACAATTATTAAGTTCGTCTGTACTATATTTCATTTCTCTTTTTAGAAGAGGAGCATCATATTTTAAGAACATTTATACAATTTCTGTCTGGACGTCTTTACCTTTGCTTGTTTGTTTACCAATGGGAACAGTAATTTTCAAACTTGCTTCAATGAATACAGATTATATCACTTTTTCTTTTATTATATTTGCATTAGCTTATTCACTGCACATATTAAGATTATTATCGGGATCGAGAATTTTATTTGAGCTAACAAGATTCAAAGCGTATGCGTATGGAACTTTGATTATTGTATTTTTATACGGAGGGATATTTTCATATTTTTATTTTTTCAGGTCAACTATTAGCATATTAGATTTAATCTTAAGTTATTATTGATTGTAAAAAAAAGTTATAGAAACAGTTACACTTTAAATGTATTTATCAAAAATAGAAATATTCGGTTTTAAATCATTCGCAGAAAAAACGAAAATTGAATTCGGTGATAAGATTTCAGCTATCGTTGGTCCAAACGGCACCGGTAAATCGAACATCGTTGATGCAATCAGATGGGTACTCGGTGAACAGGGTGACAGAGTATTGAGAAGTGAAAGACGTGAAGACGTTGTATTCAGCGGGACTAAAAACAGAAAACCTTTAGGTGTAGCAGAAGTTTCTTTGACGATAGAGAATAATAAAAACATACTACCGACGGAATATAGTGAAGTAGAAATTGCAAGAAGATTCTACAGAAGCGGCGATACAGAATATTTTTTAAATGGCACAAAAGTAAGATTGAAAGATATCAGGAATTTATTTATCGATACAGGAATTGGACCCGATGCATATTCGGTAATCGAGTTGAAAATGGTTGAGACCATACTTTCACACGTAAAGAATGAAAGAAGAAAACTTTTCGAAGAAGCTGCCGGTGTTGTTTCGTACAAACATAACAGAGACCTTACATACAAGAGACTTGATTCAGTAAAAGATTCTCTCTCTCGTGTAAACGATATCATTAGAGAAAAGCAAAGAAACGTCAATGCTTTAGAAAGACAGGCTAAAAAGAATCAAGAAGCAAAAAAAGTCTCTGAAGAATTAAAAAAACTGGAGCTGGTAGCAAGTAATATAGATTATAAAAATCTCCTTGATGAAATAAAAAATATTAAAGATCACGAACACGAGAACATTTCATTAAAAGAAAAACTGCATAATGAGATAAAAGAATTTGATGAGAAGTCTGATAAATTGAGAGAAGAGATTCAAAAGTATGAATTCATTATTAATGAGCTAAACGAAAGGTTAACAGAAAAAAAAGATAAAATAAATGAATACGAACGTGATAATTTGGTTGCTGATGAAAAGATAAAAAGTACAGAGCAAAATATTTTGAGATTAGAAAACGAAAACAAAGACTTCAAAGAAAGTATTAGGATAAATAAGGATAAAGAATCTGAGCTGAATGACAAGATAAATGTATTAACCGATACTTTATCTGTTTCAGAAGACTCACTAACTGACAAGAAGAAAAATGTCGATGAAACAATCAAAACAATAAACGAAAAGAAAAATGAAATAATCGAACTCGGTAATAGACTTAAGAGCACGAATAAAATTTTAAACGAAAGCAAAAGTAAATATCAGGAAAATAAAATAAATTTAGAAAACAATCTATCTCAGCTCGAAAAAATCACTGCGAATACCAGCCAAAATCTGAATACATTAAACATAAATGAAGGTGAAAAGGATAAACTTGAAAAGGAGCTTCACGAAATTAATGACAAACTGAAAAGTTCGGAGAGTGAACTGAATTATTATAAGAATCTTTACGACAAATTATTCGAAAATATAACAGAGTCTGATAAAGATATAACTCAAAGAACAATTGAGCTGCAGGAAAAGAAAAGCAAAGTCTCCCATCTGAATAATCTACTCACTACATTTGAAGACTACGCTGAAGGAGTAAAGTATCTTTTAAAGGATAATCAACAAAGTAGTGTGCAAACAGTTATAGACTCGATCGAAGTCGATGATAAATACAAGGTCGCGATCGAAACTGCCTTAGGTGAGGTTTCGAATTATTTGATATTAGATAATTCCAGGGAACTCGATAAGTTAATTAATTTACTTTCGAAAAACGAGAAAGGCAAAGTGACTTTTATTCTAAACGAGAAATTATCTTACGGTAATTTGTTCATCAATGAATTTTTGGATCATGAGCCTGAGTTTATAAGAGAAAAAGGCGTTCATGGATTTGCAGATAAAGTTGTAAAATGCAGTGAACAAGAATATTTCTTGTTGCTAAAATATCTTCTCGATGAATATATAATCGTGGATGACTTAAACACTGCTTACAGATTGTCCAAAGATAATTTCTTTAAATTTATAACGCTTGATGGAGACATTGTCACCGAGAGTTTTATCAGGGCAGGCAGTAAAGTTAAAGAAGAAAGTATCAAATTAGGAAGACAAAAACAGATCGATAGGCTCATAATTGAAAATGAAAAATTAGAAACAGTATTAAATGAAAAAAGGAATGAAGTTTCAGAACTAAAAAGAAAATTCGATGAGATAGATATTGACCATTATAAAAATACTTTTGATCAAATTGAAAGAGAATACAATCGGGTATCGAACGAAATTTCAAAGATCGATTTTAAACTCGAAGAAATTAATAAAACGGTTGATGCCAACGACGACTCTTATAATTCTATACAAAGTGAAAACAAAATACTAAACGACACCATCGACAGATTAATCACTGAAGTGAACAAATATGAACATGAACATTCGAACCTTGATGGCGAATTAGGATTTTTAACCGATGAGTTCAATGAGATAGAACAAAAGTATTCTGAGTACCTTAGTGAATATAACAGCTTCAACCTGGAAATGACAAAATTAAAGAACGAATTCAAAAATGAAGAACAGAACTTAGATAGAATAAAAAAATCAATTGAATATCAGAGCAAACAGATTGAAAAGAACACAAATGAAATTGAAAGAGAAAATAATTCATTCGAAGAATTAAAGGTAAAAGTCAAAGACAACAATGATAAACTTATCGTACTTAAAGAAGAAGAAGGAAAAATACTCGAAGAATATAACTCACAAAAGGACATCTTCGATGAAAAGAAGAAGATACAAAACGAAATTGATTTAGACCAGAGAGATAGACGAGCTCGCTTCGATGAAGTATCGCAGAGATTAATTGATTCACAAATAAAAATTAAAGAAAATGAAATCAAGTCTGAACAGCTCAAAGATTACATATTTAAAAAATACGAAATAGAAATCCCACTAAAAGATGAGTTCAGAGAGGAGATAGAAAAAGAATTTGTAACAGAGGAGAGCAAAGAACTCGATATAGTGAGAGCTAAAAAAAGAATCGAAGGATTAAGCGAAAGGCTTAAGAAACTCGGTGGAGGTTATCAACAGGTAATCTGGGAAGATTTCGAATATGAGAAAGAAGAGCTAAACAAGATGATAGTTCAAAGAAAAGACCTGCATGAATCCGAAAAGGATATTAGAAAAACAATTGACAGGATAAACACAGAAGCAAGGGAAAGGTTTTTTAAAACTTTTGATGAGATAAAACAAAACTTCAGCATGATTTTTAAGCAGCTCTTCCAGGAAGGTGACGAAGCAAATTTAAGATTGGTATATGACGTTGATGAGGAAGGTAAATTGATCGAAGACCCTCTTGAATCGAAGATCGAGATAACAGCTAAACCACGCGGAAAGAGACCTACCTCTATTGAACTGCTTTCCGGTGGTGAAAAGACTTTAACTGCTATCGCTTTACTGTTTGCTATATACCTTGTAAAACCCTCACCATTCTGTGTACTCGATGAAGTCGATGCACCTCTCGATGTAGCAAACCTTGCGAGATTCAATAAAATGATAAGGAGATTTTCGGAAAACACACAGTTCATTCTTATCACACACAATGAACGAACTATGGAAACTGTTGATAAATTGTACGGAGTTACAATGCAGGAACCAGGTGTTACAACAATTGTCGAAACAACATTTAAAGATAAAGCCTCGTAAAATCGCATTAATTAAATTTTATACTAATGACATCAAAAGAAAAAGACTTTTTAGAGAGACTGACAAATGAAGCTGGACCTTCCGGTTATGAAGACAGTGTCCAGGAAATCTGGAAAAAAGAAGTTTCCAAATTCTGTACTAACATTAAAAAAGATATCCACAGTAATATAACAGCTACACTAAATCCACAAAAGGATTTCTCTATTATGATTGTCGGACATGCCGATGAAGTAGGTTTAATAGTCAATTATATAGATGATAAAGGTTATTTATATTTTGAATCGATAGGTGGAGTTGACCAGAGCATATTGGGTTCACAAAGAGCGAGAATACTGACTGAGAAAGGTATCATAGAAGGTGTCTTCGGACAAAAATCTTTACACTTAGAAGAAGAAAAAACCAGAAAAATTCCGAAAAGACATGAAGTATATATTGATATCGGTGCTAAAGATAAAAAGGAAGCTTCCAAACATGTAATGATAGGAGATCCGATAATATACGGTGAGGATTTTAAATTCCTTTTGGGTGACTATGTTTCAGCAAGATGTTTTGATAACAGGATAGGAGTTTTCATTGTTGCAGAAGCATTACGAAGATTAAGTACAAAGAAAATCAGCTCGAAAATATACGGAGTTTCTTCAGTTCAAGAAGAGACGGGTGTCTGGGGAGCCCGCAATGCTGCTTATTCTCTTAAACCAACCATTGCAATTGCTATTGATGTCATGGCATCGACAGACGTTCCAAACGTACTAAAAGAAGCTTATGGAGATTTTAAACTCGGAGACGGTCCGGTGATTAGAAGAGGTGTAATTGCCAATAAGAAAGTTACATCAAAAATGATAGCCGTTGCTAAGAAAAAGAAACATAAATACCAGATCGATATTGAAAACGGATTTTTTGGAACTGATGCCGATCCTATTTCTAAAGTCAGGGGTGGTATCGCCGTTGGAGGATTGGAAATCCCAACCCGGTATCTCCATTCATCGAGAGAAGTTTTGAATCTTAAGGATGTTGATACAGCTATCGAATTACTTACAGATATCATTTTAGAATTCGACAGGAATAAAAAATTTCTTGATATCAATTAATTGAAAAGATATAAGCTAAAAATTTTTTGTGATTTCGACGGTACAGTTACAAAAAATGATGTCTGGGTTGCTTCATTAGGAAAGTTCATAAAAGATAAAAAGAAGTTAGACTTTATATGTGAAGAATTTTCATCACTCCTAATAACTGCCCGGGAATGTATCAAAAAAGAGCTTGCACTAGTTGAAGATTTTAATTTAGAAAAATTTAATAGCTATCTTGATAAAGAAGAACTCGATGACTACTTCAAAGAGTTTTTAGAATATTGCCGGGAAAATGATTTTGAAGTTGTATTAGTCAGCGAAGGATTGGATTATTACATCGATTATATTTTGAAACGGGAAAATCTAAACCTGGAATTTTTCAGTAACAAGCTCGTTCTGAATTCATCCATTAAAGAGAGCAATGTTGATACACTTGAGATTAGTTGTTCATTCCCTTACTCTGATGAGACCTGCAACTGGTGCGGAATGAGCAAGAGAAATGTACTTATAAGCAATACGAATGATCTCAATGACGAAGTATCAGTTTACATAGGAGATGGTGTTTCAGACTTTTGTGTAAGTCATTATGCTGACATTGTGTTTGCTAAAAAAGCTCTTGCTTCTCACTGCTGGAAAAACAACATAACTTACTTTGAATATAAAACTTTTAAAGATGTGATTAATAAACTCAAAAAACTTATTGAGCATAATAAAATAAAACAAAAACAAACTGCCAAATACAACAGGAGAGACGTGTTGCTCGGTGGTTAGTTAAAAATATTAAATGAAATCTTTAGGGAAAATTCTTTACAAATATAGAAGTTATACTCCAATTCCATTTCTTCTCGTTATGATTGTTTTCGCCAAACCGAACATAACGAGTATACTAATTGGTCTCGTTATTGCTATATTCGGAGAATCTATCAGACTATGGGGAGTAAGTTATTTTGGAAGTGTATCGAGAGCAACTACGCAGTTTGTTGAAGCAAGCTTGATAACACAGGGACCTTTTTCGTATTTAAGAAACCCTTTGTATTTAGGGAATATTATTATATACTTCGGACTTGGAATCATGAGCCTGGCATTATTTCCCTATCTGCAAATATTTGCACTGATATATTTTTCGTTTCAATACTACTGTATAATCTTTAATGAAGAGGAATACCTGTATTCTAAATTCCAGGATGCTTTCACTGTTTACAAAAGCACTGTGAAAAGATTCCTTCCGCAGAAAAATGAATTACCCGAAGAAATAAAATCGAAACTCGCTTTTAATATAAAGAGTGGTTTAAAATCAGAAAAGAGAAGTCTACAGGCATTAGTAATAACTATATTAATCATACTCATACTTTACTTATTAGATTTAAAATTGTGGAAACTCTTTTTATAAATTTCAAACTGTCGGTAATTGCAAAATAAAGAAAAAAAAATATTCATTGTTGCAGGAGAAACTTCAGGGGACACACACTCTTCCAATCTTGTCAAACACATAAAAGAAATATTACCCACAATTAAATTTTCGGGTATCGGCGGTAGTTATTTACAAAATGAAGGTGTAGATTTAATTCATAACTATGAAGAAATAAATTATATCGGTTTTTCATCGGTTATTAAAAATCTTCCTAAGATAAAAAAGGTCCTGGCTGATACAGTAAATTATATTAAGAAGACTGGCCCTGATGTTATAATTTTAGTGGACTTCCCAGGTTTCAACCTCAAACTCGCTGAAAAAATAAGAAAGTTCTATGACGGTAAAATAGTATATTATATTTCCCCACAATTATGGGCTTGGCACAAAAGCAGAATAAAAAAGGTCAAGCAGTTTATTGACAGGATGCTCGTTGTTTTCCCGTTTGAAGTCGATTTTTACAGAAAAGAAAACATCAAAGTTGACTTCGTCGGTCATCCCCTGATTGAAAGAATTGACGATTATTTAAAAAAGAATAAAAGAGTTGAATCAACTAAATTCAGAATCGGTTTATTACCGGGTAGCAGGATGGAAGAGGTTCAAAAGATACTGCCTCTTTTAGCAGATGTAGCTGATAAATTTCAAAAAGAAATCGGGGCAGAAATTAACGTTCTTTGTCCAGACAATATTAAAATTGATATTTATAAAAAAATAATAAGGGATAGAAACTTCAACCTTATTCGGAGTTTAACAGGAGACAATTCAAATTACAAATTAATTCAAAATTCCGAACTGTTATTTACAAAATCAGGCACATCCACTTTAGAGTGTGCTTTAATTGGATCACCATTTTGTGTTGTATACAATACAACTCCCTTTAATTATTTCATCGGTAAAAAATTAATTAAAGTGGATCACATCGCTATTGTAAATATTCTTGCAGGGAAAAAGATTGTGAAGGAATTTATACAAAAAGATTTCAACGAAAATAATTTACATTTCGAGGGTATGAAAATTCTTACGAATGAAAACTACAGAAATCAAATGATAGACAGTTTTAAAAACCTGAGAAACATCTTAACTCAAAGCCAGCCAACCGTAAATGCTGCCGATATTATTTGCAGTTACTTAAAATGAAAAACAAACTTAAGAACAAGTTTCTGAATTTTTCCGGGAAGTATTTATTATCTACGTTAATTAATTTTAACAACATTACACTGCGTTTACGGGTTGTTAATAAACCCACTGATCCATCAAATAAAATCTATATTTTCTGGCATTCAAAAATGCTAATCGGTTGGTGGCTATTTAAAAAAGAAAATTGTCTTGCTCTCGTTTCAAAAAGCAAAGACGGTGACATTCTTACCCGATTATTGAATAAATGGAAGTACTTCGTAATCAGGGGTTCAAGCTCGAAAGGAGGAAAAGATGCATTGGAGCAAATCTTTGGTGAAATTACTGATGGTAATTCTGTAGTTATAACTCCGGACGGTCCAAGAGGTCCTGCGAGAGAAATAAAAAATGGTGCTTTGATTATTTCTAACAGAACAGGTTATCCAATCATTCCAATTAAGATCGATTGCTCAAATAAAAAGATATTAAAAAAAAGCTGGGATAAGTTTGAAATACCTTTACCATTTTCAAAATGTGAAGTATCTTTTGGGAAGCATTTTTATTATAAAGAATTTTTATATGATAATAACCTGTCGAACTTTAAGCAAGATATTTCTTCACAAATGTAAAAACGGGGATTGGTAAAAGTTGTTTAAATATCTCAGATTATTATTACTTCCACTTTCGTTACTTTATGCTCTTCATATCTGCATAAGAAACAAATTGTATGACCTTGGTTTTCTGAAATCAATACGTGTTTCGAAACCGGTAATATCAATCGGTAATATATCAACCGGTGGGACAGGTAAGACACCTTTTGTAATTTTTCTTGCTGAATATTTCTTAAAAAAACAAAAAAGTATTGCTATCGTCTCAAGAGGTTATAAAAGAGACTCAAAAGATCTTCTCCTGGTGTACGATGGGGTCAAAACACTCTGTAGTGTAAAAGAATGCGGTGATGAGCTTTTCATGGCTACAGAAAAAATAAAACTTCATTACAAAAACTTTTTTGTTGCAGCTTGCAATGATAGAGTTAAAGCAGCAGAAATACTGATAAAAAATTATTCACTCGACGTCGTTTTGTTGGATGATGGTTTTCAGCATAGAAGAATCTCCAGAGACCTGGATATAGTTTTGATAGATGCACAGGATTTCCACAAAAATAAAATAGCCAATTCTGTTTTATTACCCTGCGGAAATCTTAGAGAATCGTTCAGTGCATTAAGAAGAAGTGATGTTGTTATACAGAATAATAAGACATCGAGCTATCAAGCATTAGCAAAGATTAAGAAAATTAAAAAAGAAATAGTCACAATAAATTACAAAAGTGCTGCATTAGTTAATCATCCTGGCGAATTACTAAAAACAGAAAAGGATAACGCAGTTGTTTTTTCCGGGATAGCTAATACAGATTCGTTTTACGATTTGTTATCAGACCTTAATATTAATATTAAAGAAAAAATTAAATTTAAAGATCACCAGAAATACACTTTAAAGGATATTAATTTCATATTAAGTAAATTTAAAAGTGATTACATTTTAATAACAACAGAAAAAGACTTTGTAAAAATAAAAGAGTTCGAAGAATTCATAAATAATTATCCGGTATACTATTTGAAATTAAACATCATTTTATCGGAGAATTCTGATATACTGGAAAAAAGATTAGAACAAATTTTAAATGCATAAACTGAACGTATTGAAAAAGAACTTTCGTAAAAGATTTCAATTTGCAATTAATAACATTTTAACTTACACAATATTATTTTGCTCAAGCTTAATTATTTATTCTTGTGCGGGTTCACAAAATAATATTGATGTTGACATAACTATCGAAGAATTAAAACAGCAAGTCAACACAAACTCATCTAAAATAAAATCATTAAAAGCAGAAGGTACTATAGACATTGAAACTCCTGATATGAGTAACTCAGGAACGATTACTGTAAACCTCTTAAAACCCGACAGCCTCTACACTAAATTAGAAGGTCCTTTTGGAATTGATGTTGCAGACATTATATTAACACGTAAAAGTTTTATATATTACAATGTAATGGATAACAGAGTCATTAAAGGTCCTTCCAGCCCTTTGAATGTTGGAGCTATTATGCGAATTAAATTGGACTTCGATGATATAATAAACGGCTTTTCCGGGACTTTCTTTTTCACAGATGTAACCTCAGATAATTCTGAATTAAAATCTGACGGGAACAAATACCTGCTAATCACGAAAGATGATATTAGCAAAGAAATAAAAAAGTATTGGATTGATTCAGATGATTTTTATATTACAAAGTACGTAATTACCGATTATAATAAAAAAATTTTGTTGGAAATGGAATACCTTGAGTACAATTACAGAGACGGTATTTACTTTCCGAATAGAATTGCTATCAGCAGACCTCAGGAGAATACATATATATGGTTAGATTACACTATAAAAACTTTCAACAGTACGGATTTAATTTTCAAATTCAAAATTCCAAGTAGTGCAGAAGTAATTATCTGGGAATGATAAAAAAAATATCTCTAATATTACTACTCTTCACATTCAGCATAAATTTTCTCGTGAAGGCTGATTATGATTTAAAGAAAGATAAAGCCTTACAGATATACAATTTCAAAAAAGATATCGAGATGTTAGAAGATTTGATTCTTAAAAATGATTTCTTAATCGATAAATATAAAAATGAACTTAGAGAATTTGACAATCAAATCTCAATAATTACAGAACTCTTGCAAAATGTGGAAGTCAGCCAATTAGATTCAAAAGAAAAACTCTTGCTCGAAGAAGCTGAACTTATTAAAAGAAATAATAAACTTGAGGACCTTAAATCAAAATTCAAACAAAAAATAATCTGGTTGTATAAACACGGTGCCGGTTATAATTTAGAGGTAATATTTTCTTCGGAAACACTCAATCAATTTTATGTGAGACTTGAATATTTAAACAAAGTTTCTCATATGCGTAAAAAAGATTTTGACAGAATCAGAAATAATCAATACCTGTTAGAAGAAAAAAGGAAGATTTATAATCTCGAAGCAAGAGAGAAACTCGATTACATCACAAAAAAAAGAGAAGACCAAAGAACACTTCTCGAACAAAAAATATTAAATGAAAATACACTCAAATCGTTGAATTACGAAAACGAGAATCTTGACAGGCAGATTGAACACAAAAGAAAGATGATAAACGAAATTGAGAACTATCTGTCAATCTTGAAAAGTGATTTTATTTATGAAATTGACCAAAAGATAGATTACACAGGGAAATCTTTTGAGAGTCTTAAACAAAAATTAATTATTCCTGTACAAAGCGTAAACATTTTATTTGATTTTGGAGAATCTATTAATCCTGAGACAAGAACAATAACGTATAACAACGGGATTGACGTATCGATTGCAAAAGGTTCGGATGTTAAATGTATTGCTAACGGTATTGTTGAAGACATCCACTACATTCCGACGTTAGGAAATGTCATAATAATAAAACATGACAGTGTTTATAAAACAATATACGCAACGGTCGAAGATATTATTGTAACGAAAAACAGCAGCGTAAATGCAGGAATGATTATCGCAAAGACTTCCGAAAACCTTAACGGGCAATCGTTTCATTTCGAGTTGTGGATAAACAATTATCCGACCGATCCCAAATTTTGGTTTAGAAGATAACTATCAATCATGCGTGTGGGAAATAACACAAAAAAGGTTTCTATAATTTTACCGGTATACAATCGGAGGAAATTAGTAAAGAGAGCAGTTCTGTCAATTTTAAATCAGAGTTATAAAAACTATGAGGTGATAATCGTCGATGACGGCAGCTATGATAAAGTTGAAAATTATTTATTCCCTGTACTAAAAAAACACGATAACTTTAAGTATGTAAGACATTCAAACAGGAAAACACCTTTGTCAATGAATACAGGACTGAAATTAGCAATTGGGGAATTCATAACGTTTCTTGATTCTGATGATGAATACGAAAAAGATCATTTAAAACATCGAATAAACTTTTTCAAAAAGAATAACAAAGTTGACTTAATATATTCATCGGCAACAATCATAGGTAAAGAGCAGGACATGCTTGTTCCAGACGCAAGGAACACGAAAAAACTTATTCACCTAAATGAATGTATCATCGGGGCTACATTGTTTGGCAGAGCAGAGGTGTTTCACAAATTGAATGGCTTTAAAAACATATACTCTTACGATTACGATTTTTATAACAGAGCTAAAAGAATATACAATGTGAAAAAACTCGATATACCAACATACATTTATTACAGAAACACACCAGATAGCGTTATTAATTTAATGAAAAAGGAGTTACTATGACAAAAGATGAAGTTTTCATAAACGATTGTGTAAAACTTGCTCAAAGAGGAAAAGGTCATACATCACCGAATCCTATGGTAGGCTGTATCATAGAAAAAAATTATAAAATACTCGGTAAGGGTTACCATAAAAGATATGGTGATGCACATGCAGAGGTAAACGCAATTAAAGATGCAAAACGAAATAGACATGATTTAAAAGGGGCAGTTTTATATGTTAACCTTGAACCTTGCTGCCACTTTGGGAAGACACCGCCCTGTACGGATTTAATAATAGAAGAAAAAATTTCCGAAGTAATTATTGGTATGACAGATCCGAACGAACTTGTTAATGGAAACGGTATAAACAAATTAAAAGAAGCAGGTATAAAAGTTAGATTCGGAATCCTCGAAGATAAATGCAAAGAATTAAACAAGTTTTATGTAAAATGCATAACTGAAAAGCTTCCATACGTTACATTGAAAATTGCCCAGAGCATTGATGGAACAATTGCTTTATCGAACTACGATTCTAGATGGATTTCAGGGAAGGAATCAAGAATATTCGTGCATAAGCTCAGGAGTGAATATGATTCTGTTTTAATAGGTACGAACACTGCAAAGTACGATGACCCCGAGCTGACTGTTCGGGAAGTAAAAGGAAGGAATCCAATGCGTTTCGTAATCGATAAAGATTTCAAACTTTATAAAAATAATCTTAAACTTTTTTCCGATCCGGACAAAGCACATACTTATGTATTCACTTCAAAGAAAAAGCAAGCTAAAAAAACTCATGAAGGTTTTTCAGCTATATACTTAAAGGAGAAAAAGAATCGTATAAACTTAAAGAAGATATTGAGATCAATTTACAAATTAAACGTTTCAAGTGTGCTTGTAGAAGGTGGTGGAAATTTGTTTTCACAGTTTGCTGAAGCAAATTTATTCGATGACTTGTATTTAATAGTTTCCCCAAAAATAATCGGTAAAGGGATTTCATCCTTCAATGACTTTAAAATAAACAGCTTGAAAAAAGCAAAAGAATTATATTTATTAAAAAAAATAACTTCCGATAACGATTTAATTCTTCATTATAAAAACATTAAAAATTCATAACACATGTTTACAGGAATAGTAACAGACACGGGAAAAATAATTTCGATGAAACAAAAAGGAGACAGTATAGCATTCGTTGTCCAACCAACAAAACGAGGATATCTGAAAGATACAAAAACCGGGAACAGCATGTCAATTGACGGAGCATGCATGACAATCGAAAAAACTACTGGTAATAAATTTCAATTCACAACTATTAAGGAATCATTAAGTAAAACCAATCTCGGATATTTGAGTGTAAATAGTTTTGTAAACCTTGAGAAACCCATGAAACTGAATTCAACTCTTGATGGTCACATCGTACAGGGACATGTCGATACAACCGGTACAGTCGAGAAGATTAACCGTCTGAAAGACAGCTGGGAGTACTTCGTGAAATTCTCTTCGAGGTTTAAAGACAATATAATTTATGTTGGTTCGATCTCAATCAATGGGATCAGTCTTACAATTGCAGAGATTGTAAAAGAGAATAAAAAATCAGTTCTTATCAAAGTTGCAATAATCCCGCATACATACGAAGTAACAAATTTCAAGTATCTAAAACCAAAAGACCCGGTTAATATCGAGTTTGACATGCTGGGGAAATATGTGAAGAGGATAATTAGTGGTGGGAAGTGAAGTGAAGAAAGACCGTACGAAAAAGATTAATGATTTAATAATACGATAATATATAGCAATTGATTATAACACAGCATTTTCGTAGAATTTAAAAACGTATTTGTTTTAAAAAAGAATATTAGACTTAGCAAAAATAAAATTTAAATAATAATAATACAATTTTATAGAAAGAGGTAAAAGCAGATGGATTCAAAAACAATATTAAAAGAAGCACTACATCTTAGACCTGCAGAAAGACTTCAACTTATCGAGATGTTAGCTCAAAGCCTTGATAAAACTGATGAAAAAATCGAACAAATCTGGGCAGATGAATCAGAGAAAAGATACCACGCATTAGTAAAAGGAAAAGTTAATACTACTCCTTTAGACGAAATCATTCAAAGGTATAAATAGATGAAAGTTGAATTTATTGAGCCAGCTTTAGTTGAATTAGATGATGCGATCGAATATCATAACTTACAATCACATGGACTTGGTAATAAATTTTTCAATGAAGTATTAAAAACAATTGAATTAATATCCCGGTTTCCAGAAGCCTGGACAATAAATTCAATACATACAAGAAAAGCTATATTAAGAAATTTTCCATATAATTTGATTTATACAGTCCATAATGAAAAAATTTATATTATTGCGGTAGCTCACCAACATAGAAAACCAGAATACTGGATTGATAGAATTTTAAAATGATATTTTACTCTCTGCGTTGAGGCTAAGTTGTAATAATAATTATGCACACGAAGTAACAAACTTCAAGTATCTAAAACCAAAAGACCCGGTGAACATCGAGTTTGATATGATGGGAAAGTATGTGAAGAGAGTGATAAGTGGTGGGAAGTGAAGTAAAGGATTATTAGAGTTAAGTAAAATTTAATACAAAGTCATTTTGATGGTGTAAGAACAATTAATATATATAATCGTTCTAACTATTATAAATAAAGGGATAAGAAAAAAATGAAACTTGGAAAATTAGAAAAAATTGATTTAAGAAAGCAATGGAAGAAAGAAGATACTGACTTTACTCCTTGGCTTGCACGTGAAGAAAATATCGAATTATTAAGTGAAACAATTGGAATTGAGTTAGAAGTTCAAAGGCAAGAAGAAAATGTTGGGCCTTTTCGAGCAGATATTTTGTGTCTTGATACTGCCAATAATCATTATGTATTAATTGAAAATCAACTTGAAAAAACAGACCACACTCATTTAGGACAATTAATAACATATGCAGCAGGACTTGATGCAGTAACCATAATTTGGATTTCCCAAAAGTTTACAGAAGAACATCGAGCAGCCTTGGATTGGTTAAATAGAATAACAGATGATACATTCAACTTTTTTGGAATGGAAATTGAACTTTATAAAATAGGCGAATCTCTTTCTGCTCCAATGTTTAATCTAATTTCTAAACCTAATGACTGGGCAAAATCTGTTCGCAAATCTGCATCATCACAAAATTTGACTGATACAAAACTTCTACAACAAGAATATTGGCAAGGATTGAAAGATTTTTTGAACGAAAATGGAAGTCGAATAAGAATGCAAAAGCCACAACCCCAACATTGGACAAATATTGCAATTGGGAAAAGTGATTTTAATCTTTCGGCATCTGTAAGTACAAGAGATAATACATTAAGTATCTGGTTGAATATTACAGGTCAAAATGCAAAAGATAATTTTGATAAATTGTTAGAAATTGCTAAAGACCAATCACTGAACGAAATAGATAGCAGTTTGCAATGGTTAAGAATGGATGACAAGAAACAATCTGCAATAATTCTGACCACCAACGGAGAAATGACAAAGAAAAATCAATGGGAAAATCAGTTTCAATGGTTCAAAAAAAACCTTGAAACATTTACGAATTTCTTTAAACCGATACTAAAAAAAATGTAAAAATAATGGCTATAACTATGGATATAAAAAATTGGTGGGAGGGCAGGTATGCAAAGGGTTGTAATCCGCTTCAACCCTGTGTAACTTGATAGTGAATAACCACGCAATCGCCTACTTTTCATATACTGAATGTTGTATACCCATTTAATAAGACAAAGAGAATAAGATAAATAACATGGGATTTTTTCAAAACTCAGTACTCCAAAAACACTTAAAAACTTTAGACAAGACAGTTGTTGCTTCGGCTTACAATAAATTCAAAGTATATTTTCACAATCCTGAAATTCAGCAAAATATTCGTGATGCAAAGGAAGAACAGTTTCAGGAAGGGTTTCTAAGAGAACTCTTTGTGAAGATATTGGGATATACACTCAATCCACAACCTGACTTTAATCTAACAACCGAGTTTAAAAACGAAAAAGGAGCTAAAAAAGCGGATGGGGCTATTTTGCAAAACGGAAAAGCATTGGCTGTTATTGAATTAAAAGGTACAGATACCAAAGACCTTGACAAAATAAATGTTCAAGCTTTCAATTATAAGAACAACCAAACAGGTTGTATTTATGTAGTTACTTCCAATTTTGAAAAGCTGCGTTTCTTTATTCATCATTCGGTGGAGCATTTGGAGTTTAATCTCTTTACCCTAACCGAAACTGAATTTCAATTGCTATGGTTGTGTTTGAGTGCTGAAAATCTGTTTAAGGCAACACCGCTAAAAGTAAAAGAAGAAAGTTTACTCGAGGAAGAAAAAATTACCAAACAGCTTTATAAAGATTACGCTGCTTTCCGAACGGATTTGTGGCAGAACATGGTAAAGAATAATGCGGAAGGTGATAAATTGCTGTTGTTTAATAAAACGCAAAAACTATTAGATCGTTATTTGTTTATCTTTTTTGCAGAAGATAGCGGATTGCTGCCTCCTAATTCCATTTCACGAATCATAAAGCGTTGGGAAGTATTGCAAGAAGAAGATGCTTACAAACATTTGTACGACATTTTTAAGCAATATTTCGGATACATTGATACAGGAAGAAAAGGACAGAAAACCGTTGACGATATTTTTGCTTACAATGGTGGCTTGTTTCAGCCCGATGAATTGTTAGACAATATTGTATTGGAAGATGAAGTGTTGCATTCACACGTAATGAAACTCACCAATTACGATTTTCAGAGCGAAGTAGATGTAAACATACTCGGACACATTTTTGAAAACTCGCTCAACGAAATTGAGAATATTACCGCACAATTAGAAGGGCAGAAGGTAGATAAAAGTAAAAGCAAGCGGAAAAAAGATGGTGTATTTTATACACCAAAATATATTACCAAATACATTGTAGAAAATACAGTTGGCAAACTGTGCGATGTAAAGAAAGCCGAATTGGGTATTGTAGATGAAGAATATGCCAAAGGCAGGCGAAACCGTAAAAAGGGTACCATTAAAGCTTTAGACGAAAACTTGCAAGCGTACCGAAACTGGTTATTGAATATTACCATTTGCGACCCTGCTTGCGGTAGCGGTGCTTTCTTAAACCAGGCCTTAGAGTTTTTAATGAGAGAACACGCATACATTGACGAATTACAAGCCCAACTGTTTGGTGCAAGCATTGTGTTCCAGGATGTAAGCAACCACATTTTGGAGAAAAACATATATGGTGTCGACATTAACGAAGAAAGTGTAGATATAGCCAAGCTCTCGTTGTGGCTGCGTACCGCACAAAGAGGACGAAAACTCACAACCTTAAACAATAACATTAAATGCGGTAATTCTTTAATTGACGACCCAACAGTTGCAGGAGAAAAAGCCTTTAACTGGAAAAAAGAGTTTCCTGCTGTTTTTATAGAAAAAGAAAAAAAAGCTTTTCATATTACCACTGCAACACACGACAGTCGTACATCGCAACGGATGATAGATTATAAGGTAAGACAAAAAAGAGATGACGGCACTCGACCAATTGCTCAACCCATTTGGCTGGAAACGGAAGATGAAATTTTTATTACCAAAACAATAACAGAAATTGTAAAAGAAGACAAACTAAATGTAATGGCATACAATATTTGCGGCGACCACATGCACATACTGCTGGTTTGTGAGCAAGAGGAAGTACCTAAAATAGTAGGAAAAATAAAAGCGATTACATCTAAAGAATACAATACCGAAAAAGGTATTACAACAAGGGGACATGTCCCCTTGTCGAAACATGACCCCTTGTCGAAACATGACCCCTTGTCGAAACATGTCTCCTTGTCGAAAGAAGAAAAGAAAACCTACAACTCGTTATGGACACAAAAATTTGGCTGTAAAGAAATAACCGATGAAAAACAGCTATGGAATACGGTGGAGTATATACAAAACAATAGACAAAAACATGAGTTGCAAAGTAATAAGTGGACAAGTCTCCTTGTCGAATCTATAAATAGTTTCTGTTGTTCCTACAACCATGCCTTCCGTACCGAATACAAAGGTGGGTTTGATGTGGTGATTGGGAATCCGCCGTATGTTCGACAAGAATTATTTAAAGAAATAAAACCACATTTAGAAGAAAAATACAGTTGCTATAACAGTATTGCTGATTTATATACTTACTTCATTGAAAGAGGTTTATCAATATTATCAGAAACTGGTCTATTTTCCTATATTTTGCCAAACAAATTCATGCGTGCTAAATATGGAAAAGAGATAAGAAAGGTTATTTTAGAACAGGCAAGTATAGAATTAATTTATGATTTTGATGATTACCCTGTATTTGAAGATGCTACAACATACCCAATCATTTTTACTTTCTCAAAACAAAAGAAAAATTCAAATTTTTTATATTCAGAAATTAGCAAAAGAAATAATACTTATGATCCGATAACTGTTCTTAAACAAAATGAATTTAAAGTGGCGTTGAGTTCACTTGATGAAAATAATTGGACATTTATTAACGCAGCTTCTAAACAGTTGATAGATAGAATGGTTTCAAATTCAATAGAATTGAAAGAGTTTGTCGATGATAAAATATTTAGAGGTGTTTCAACAGGTTGCAATGAGGTATTTATCATTAACGAAGAGACTAAATTAAAACTTGGGGAATCACAAGTATTAAAGAAAATATTGATGGGTAAAGAAGTAAAGAGATATAATGCTGATTTTCAAGATTTATATCTCATGTTTTTACCATGGGAATATGATATTGATAGTAATAGTTTAATAAAAGATTATTTACTGACAAATAAAGAAAAGTTAAGTATTCGCCCTGAAGTTAAGGAAGGTAGGTTTAATTGGTGGTGTTTGAGCAGGTATGGTAGTAAAAATTCTCATTTACTATCTGAACCCAAAATAATTTACCCAAGAATTAATAATGAGTGTAATTTTTTTATTGACGAAACAGGAGAATATACACTTTCAGATAACAACTTTTTTATTAGTTCGGGAGATAAATCTTTATTAGCTCTTCTAAATTCTTCTTTAATATTTTTCTATTTAAAAAATAACTGCTCAACGCTACAAGGTGGATATTATGATTTCAGAAGACCGTATATTGAAAAAATCCCAATTCATAAGGACTTATCAAAAATATCAGAAAGCCTATCACGGTTAGCCGTAAAAGCGTTAAATATTCATTCAGAAAACGAAAAAATAACTTCAAGTTTTATCTCCTTGTTATCTACCAAATTTAACTTTGACAGTATTTCAAAGAAACTCCAGAACTGGCACGAATTGGAGTTTAAAGATTTTTTAAAAGAATTAAAAAAAGCAAAAGTGCAATTGAGCCTTTCAGAAGAAGCAGAATGGATGCATTACTTTATCGAGCAAAAACAAAAAGCACAGAAATTGAGAGCTGAAATTGATACAGCCGATAAAGAAATAGACCAAATGGTTTACGAACTATATGGTTTAACTAAAGAAGAAATAAAGATAGTTGAACAAGCATAAACGGCACACAACAATGTGTATAAGTCATTGGGCAGTAAGTGGATAAATTGTAATTACGTTATGAAACTAACATATCAGCGGTTAAAAAGCTGAGTGATACGCTACCGCCTACTTTTCATAACTCACCGTTACCTGCAAGGCTAAAAAATGTACTGTGGAGAATAATTATAACTTTAACCGCAAATAATGCGGTAATTAACTTTTGTTTGCGGAGAATAATGGTTATATTTACCGCAAATATTGCAGAGAATGAAAACATATATATACCAACAGAACAATTGGCCAAATTTCACCTGGGACAATAAATTTTTAGTACCACTACTTGGACTGGTTAGGAATTTGCAAGGTAAAATGATTGGGAAGATGGAATCGCTTGGATTTGATTTAAGAAGCGAAGCAGTTTTGGAAACATTGACATTGGATGTACTTAAATCAACTGAAATCGAAGGTCAAATATTAAATCCAGAACAAGTTCGTTCATCGATAGCGAAACGTTTGGGATTAGAGATTTCTGGTTTAATTAATTCAGACAGAGAAGTTGATGGCGTAGTTGATATGATGGTAGATGCTACTCAAAATTTTGAGAAGGAATTAACGATTGATAGACTTTTTGATTGGCATTCAGCATTATTTCCAACAGGAAAAAGCGGAATGCATAAAATCATAGTTGGGAACTGGAGAGATGATTCTACTGGTCCAATGCAGGTTGTATCCGGAGCAATGGGAAAAGAAAAAGTTCATTACAAGGCACCTGATGCCACTAAAATTAAAAAAGAAATGGAATTTTTTATAAACTGGTTTAATAGTGAAGAAAAATTAGACCCGGTAATTAAAGTTGGATTGGCTCATCTCTGGTTTGTTACAATTCATCCATTTGAAGACGGTAATGGTAGAATTGCCCGAGCCATTGCTGATATGTTACTGGCAAGATCAGATGAGATTTCTCAACGATTCTATAGTATGTCCGCTCAAATCAGATTGGAACGAAACGGATACTATGACATATTGGAAAAAACACAAAAAGGGACTCTTGACGTAACTGAATGGTTGGAGTGGTTCCTGAATTGTTTAAAGAATGCATTGCATGCTTCAGAGCAAATACTTGCAAGAGTGCTTTATAAGCACCAGTTTTGGAATAAATACGCAACATTAGTTTTAAACGACAGACAGGTTTTGTTGCTTAATAAATTATTAGATGGATTTGATGGAAAATTGACTTCATCAAAATGGGCGAAAATTGCGAAATGTTCAACAGATACTGCACTTCGAGACATCCAGAACTTAATGAATAAACAAATACTCCAAAAAAATACAGCAGGGGGAAGAAGTACAAATTATGATTTAATTGATAAATACGAAAAAAAAATATAAAGCCCAGCAGGTAGTAATGTGTATGAAAAATTACCTAAAAAGTAGAATAATTAAGCTTTGTAGCCCGTATCAACTTTTGTATTAGTTGACAAGTTAAGTCCGCATTTGCCTACTTTTCATACTTCAAACGTTACCACACACTTTAGAAGTATAGACATAAACTCCTCTTTTGGTTTTAAAAACTTGACAATATTGAATTTTGTATTTATATTTGTACATTATAACGTACAAAAAACACAAAAACATGCTAACAACAACAATTTCTGATTTTCGAAAAGATATTAAGAGATATCTTGATAGTGTCGTTAAGAATTTTGAAACATTAATAATTAATCGAGGGAAAGATAGTGGCGTAGTTGTAATGTCTTTGGATGAATACAATTCACTTTGTGCTACTCAACATGAATTATCTTCTAAGATAAATGAAAAGAGACTTGATTCAGCAATTGAAAAGTTGAAAAGTGGTTCATCATATAAAAAAGACCTTTTAGATGAATGAAATATATATTTGTTGACGAATCTTGGGAAGACTATCTTTATTGGCAAAAGACTGATAAAAAAATTCTCAAGCGAATAAATAATTTATTGAAAGAAATTTCAAGAGACCCGTTTTCAGGAATTGGAAAACCAGAACCTTTGAAATATAAATATATAGGATTTTGGTCTCGAAGAATTAATGGAGAACATCGACTCATTTATCAAGTAAAAGAAGATGAAATTCTTATTGCAAAATGCAGATTTCATTATGATTAGGAATAAAAACGGTTAGCACTAGGCTGTCATAAGCCATACAGGATTTACAGCAGACCTGATTGTTTAATACTTTTATTTACTTTTTTAATTAGTGTAATAAAAATTTCCTACTTTTAATATACATAATCGTTATAAGCAATTACAAGATGACCTCGCATAAAGTTTTTTATTATATTTGAAGGAAAAAATATGACAAACAAAATTTATCAGATACAAATAGCCTTAAAAGGATTTAAACCCAAAATTTGGCGGAGAATATTGATACCGTCAGACTTGTTGTTGTCGGATTTTCACAAAATAATTCAAACAACAATGGGGTGGACAAATTCCCATTTACATCAATTTATAAAAAATCGGATTTATTATACTGTGAGAATACAGGATGATGATTTTTGGGATGAAATGGACAATGTAGACTACAAGAAGATGAAAATTCGGATATCAGATTTATTGAAGGCTGAAAAAGAAAAAATCAATTATGAGTACGATTTCGGTGATGATTGGGAACATGATATTATTTTGGAAAAGATTCTACCTGTTGATGATAAAATTATATATCCATTCTGTTTGACTGGAAAAATGAATTGCCCACCTGATGATTGTGGAGGCGTATGGGGATATGCTGACATGCTCGAGGTTTTAGAACAAACAGACCATGAAGAATATGATAGTTACATTGAATGGTTAGGGGGAGAATTTGATCCAAAGTACTTTGACAAGAATGAAATAAATAAATTGCTAAGGACTGAGGATTTTGGATGCATAGATTTATTTAATTAAGATAATAAAATGCAGAAGTTACAACAAGCTGTATAATTAATTACTGTGATATAGTGGGTTTCAAAGTTTTTATATCTAATAATCCTGGGTGAAACTTGATAGGAAATCGCTCAAAAATCTGTAATTAATTAAAACACCCGCTGTTTTGAGTAAACATTTAACAATTTAAGATTTAAAAATGAGTATTAATGATTTTCCAAAGCTGTCCAACTCCATTAAGAAATTTGAAAACAATTTAAAAGGACAGAAAGCTACCGCCGACCGATATTTAGACTTGCTTAGTACATTTGAAAAGGATGTGAAAGAACCAAAAGAGATGGAATTTTTTTACTATTCCAAAACTAGAAATAATGCAAATGGGTTAAAGAAGGATTTGGAAAAAATCGGATATAAAGTTTATGGGATTGAGAAATCGACAGAAAATCAATATTCAATAATCGGTGTGACACCACTCATTAATATTGAGAAAAATAATTTTAAAGATTGGATTAAATACATGAATGAGATAGGCTTTATCAATGATTGTGATTTTGATGGTTGGGGGACACTTTCAACTTTAGATTGATTTTGAAATGCAGTGCCTAATTTAAAACAGCTCTATAAATATCTTCTTCATTTATTCATTACATACAATCGAATGTCTTAACCGACATTTGTATACAACATGTATACTTCAAGGATTGCAGTCCAAACCGTAAATTTCAAAAATAACATCAGTATTACCATTCGAGTAAATTCCGAAATTTGTAACGCTTACCCTGATAATTGCTAAAACATTTATACCAACAGAGTTTACAATATTTAAAGTGGATATTCAGCAAGCGAAACCTGGTGGTAGACACCTCCTAAGCTTTAATAAATAAATTGCACTGTCCATTGACAATATACTCCATTTGGTGTATATTAAAATAAAAAGCAATTATTATGAAAATCCAAACAAGTGTTCGAGTAGACAATACATTTTATAATGAAGCCAAAGAAGTATTTTCAAAATTCGGTTTGTCTTTTGGGGATGCTGTGAACATTTTTCTTGCTAAGGTATCAATGGAAAAGACAATTCCATTTGAACTATCTATACCATCAAAAGAGTTAGAAAGTCGAAAAAAAAATCTTGATGATGATAAAAATACTCAAGTTTACAAAACATCCAATGAATTATTCGAAGATTTAGGAATTTAAATTTGCTTGAGATAAAAATTGAAAAGTCTTTTAAGAAAGACATTATCAGAGATAAAAAAAGCGGTCTTTATTCAGGCAAAGATTTCGAGCTATTGAAAGCTGTAGTTTCTTCATTGCTGAATAATGAAGAACTGGATAAGAAGTATAAGCGTCATCCATTAAAAGGAGATATGAAAAACTTTGAATCGGTTCACATTAAAAATGATTGGATGTTAATTTTCAAGGTTGATAAGAAGTATTTATATTTGTTAATGTTAGGTAAACATACACAAGTATATAAAAAGTTTAAGTAAATATAATAAATTTCAACACTCCGCGAATCCTTTTTATTGTTTCTGACTTACCGAAGTAAGATACACTTTAGTGTACTCCATAACGAACAACCTGTCAACTACCACCTCTCTTTGGAAATAGATAAGTAACTACCTCCAGGTAGATATGTGGCTTAAAAATGTAATAAGCTGTTTAACAGAAATTCTGTTTAAAACGCTTTGACTACATGTAAGAGAAGGAAATCTTATTAACATTTAAACTGTTCAAACAAGATTTTTTGCTTTGTCAATTTTAAAGAGTTGTATATAAATAATGTAATTAATATGTTGCAGTGTTTTTAAAAAAGATTTTTAATAAACCATTATTCAAAATTAAATATAGAATAAGCTAAATAGTGCTGAATTTTAAGGATCTTCAAACATTCCAATGAAAAATACATTTAAAGAAATTTCAACAAAGGAATTGTTGAATCAAATAAATCATACTGAAACAAAAATAATAGATGTTCGTCCTGTTGATGCCTATAATGGATGGCAGCTTAGAAACGAAAAACGCGGAGGACATATCAAAGGGGCAAAAAGCCTCCCTGCTAAATGGGCAAAATACCTCGAGTGGATAGAAATAGTCAGGTCCAAAAGAATTTTACCAGAACACAAACTTATTATTTATGGTTATGACTCAGAAAATATTGAACAAGTTGCAAACCTCTTTGATAGAGCTGGGTATAAGGATATTAATATTTATTTGCATTTTATTGATGAATGGTCTGCCGATGATGATTTACCGATGGAGCAATTAAAACGCTATCATCAATTGGTTTCATCCGATTGGTTACATACACTTATATCAGGTGAAAAGCCCTCACATTATTATGGAAAGAATTATGTTATCTGCCATGCCCATTATCGCAATCGTGGTGATTATGACAAAGGACATATTCCCGGTGCTGTTAATTTAGATACACTTTGGCTGGAATCTTCTGAAACATGGAATCGTCATACACCGGATATTATTAAGAAAACATTATTAAAACTTGGAATATCGTGCGATACGACAGTTATTCTTTATGGCAGGTTTTCGTTTCCAAAAAAGGAAGACCCGTTTCCCGGAAGCAGTGCAGGACAGCTTGGTGCAATGAGATGCGGTGCAATAATGATGTATGCTGGAGTAAAAGATGTAAAAGTGCTTAATGGTGGATTGCAATCCTGGGAAGATGATGGGTACACTACCGTTACTGAGGAAACCAAACCAATTCCTGCAGATGATTTTGGTCTGGATATTCCTGCACATCCCGAAATTATGATCGATACACCCAAAGCAAAAGAACTTTTAAAATCGCCAACAGGTGATTTGGTTTGTGTGAGAAGCTGGTCTGAATATATCGGAGAAGTTAGCGGTTACAATTATATTGATAAAAGAGGAAGGATTCCCGGAGCAGTATTCGGCAATTGTGGTAGCGATGCCTATCACATGGAAAACTATCGTAATCTCGATCACACCACTCGTGAATATCATGAAATCGAAAAACTATGGGAAGAGGTAAACATAACACCTGATAAACATTTAGCTTTCTATTGTGGTACCGGGTGGCGAGGAAGTGAAGCCTTTTTTAATGCCTGGCTCATGGGCTACCCAAAAGTTTCTGTTTATGACGGTGGATGGTTCGAATGGAGTAACGATCCTAAAAACCCAACTGAAACAGGAATACCATTGTAAATAAAAATCTATTTAGATATTACACAAAGTTTGACTCGTATCAACTAAGACAACATCTTCAAAACTGTTCTGTATATTTCTTTTTCGTTTATTTTCAACATACAATCGAATGTCTTAACCGGACACTTGCTGCCACCGTGTATACCACAAGGTCTGCAATCCAATCCGTTAATTTCAAAAACAACGTCATTCTTACCGTACGGATAAAAGCCAAAATCCGTAACCGTTGCTCCAAATATTGCTATAACGTCCGTTCCTAAAGAATTTGCAATATGTAAAGGAGCGGAGTCGTTAGTGATTATAAGCTTACCTCTTTTTATAAGCTCAGTTGATTGGAGCAAAGACAACTCCCCTGCTAAGTTATATATTTTTGTATTAGCAGAAGCATTTAAAATTCTACCACATAATTCGTAATCTGATTTGCTTCCACTCAAAACAATCTTAAAATCGTTTTCGGAAAAATAATTTAGAAGACTTATAAATTTCTCTTCGGGAAATCTTTTTGTAAACCAAATTGAACCGGGAGCAACAACTATAAATCTATCATTGTCGTTTATTCCATAACTCTTTAAAAGTTTATCTACAGTAGTTTTATCAACTTCACTCGGGAATAAATCCGGTTTAATAATTTCTGTCTTTTGAATTCCTAAAGGCTCAAGCAGCTTTAGATTCCTGATAATTTCATGCACACCCTTTAGATACTTAACCTTCTGTGTATATAGAAAGCTTAATGATGATCTATCAAATGAGATTCGATTTTGGCTGTTAGATAAAAAAGAAATTAATGCACTCCGATACGACCTGTGCGGAGAAAGTACAATATCATATTTTCTTTTACGAATCTTTTTAAAAATATTTATTAAACCTGTGAAACCTTTATCAGTCCCCTTTTTATCGTATACTATAACTT
>JADHVP010000075.1 GCA_016783945.1 Ignavibacteria bacterium | reverse complement strand
TAAATCAATTTTCTTTGTACTTCTTTTTGTTTTCATTGCTATACTGTTTTAAGGTTATAAAATTTCAGCTCTTCCTTTACAGTATAGTCTTTTTATTTTTAAAAACTACTGCAATATAGTAAGCTGCTGCAGGCAGGGGGGTTTATGATAAGAAATATTTGAATATTGTAAGAGAGATTTTGTTTGTATATTGTGAAAAGAAAAATTTGTTACCCCGACTTGTCGGGGTATATATATGTTCCAATACATTAAATTCAGAGAAGTATAATTAAAAGTAAAGTTGCAAAATAATTTTATAGTAATATCTTATATTTAGATAGTTATTTTCAGATTTTTGTGATTATGATTAAGAATAAAAAATTGATTGCTTTTGGTTGGTACGGTGGCAAATTCAGTCATTTAGAATGGTTGTTGCCTTTACTACCTAATACGAATCATTTCTGTGAGCCATTTGCTGGTTCTGCTGCAGTACTTCTAAATAGGGAACCCTCTCCTGTTGAAACATATAATGATATCGACAGCGAGCTTGTTAACTTTTTTAGAGTTTTAAGAGATCAAAAGGAGGAGTTGTTATATGCAATAGGTATGACTCCTTTTTCTCGAGAGGAATTTCAATTAGCTATAAAAACCCTAGATGAATCACAGAATTTCTCAAATTTTGAGCGTGCAAGATTATTTTATGTTAGAGCTCGTCAAGTGAGAACAGGTCTTGCTCAGACTGCTTCAAACGGTCGTTGGGCAAATTGCCTAAATACAAGTCGTGCGGGAATGGCAGGTGCCGTTTCACGTTGGCTTGGCAGTGTGGAAAGTTTGGAATACATCGCTTCAAGATTATTAAGAGTACAAATAGAAAATGATGATGCATTAAAAGTAATTCAGAGATATGATAGCGAGGAAACTTTATTTTACTGTGATCCTCCTTATATTCATTCAACACGTGGCGATAATAATGCCTATAGTAATGAAATGACGGATGACAATCACCGTGAATTAAGTAATCTTTTAAATAATGTTAATGGTTTGGTTGCTGTTTCAAATTATGATTGTGAACTAATGGATGCATTATATCCTTCCTCAAAATGGAAAAAGCATTATAGTTCGCCAAAAACAATCCATTCGACTAAAGACAAGCGTCAAGAAGTTTTGTGGGTTAACTATGATTTAAATAACCACACTAAAAATTTATTCAATAACTAATTAAAGAAAAATATGGTTCCTATTACTAAATATTACAAAAATATTATTTCAAGGTTACAGAAGAGTTATATTAGTAATAAAAAAGATAGAAAAATGATTGAGGATATTTGTCGATGTAATAGCAATAAAGCTCCAATTAGGTTCCTGCTCTCTTGTTTATATGCGAAGATAGATAAGAATAGCTATGATATTAGGAAGCCCTACACCGAAATAAGCGGTGCAAATACTTTTTCTGGAAGACACATAGATGAAACAAAAATTCAAGAATTAATTACTTCTTATAAACTCCCTTGTAATTCAACAACTGCTTATTTGACACCAGCATTCAGAAATATTGATAGGCCAATTACATCTGCTCTAGTTCTTGTTGGTCGTCCACGCAACATATATAATATTACAATTAAACTAATTGAAAAAGTTTATAATAAAAATATAACCCCATCAAATCTCTTTAAAGAAATATTTCGTTTCTTACTTATTATTAAATCCGAGAATGAGAATAGGATAAATCAATTGATTTCGAATATCGGGAGATCTACAGATTCACTACCCCTATCAAGTGAACAAATTATAAATTTATTGGTGCAACATCTTAAGTGTAAAAATTCAAGTAGATTACCTGTACTTATAATAGCATCAGCTTATAATACAATTAGTGATAAATTTGGCGAAAGAGCTTCACCATTGCAAGCCCACAATGCAGCAGACAGTCAAACTGGTTCACTTGGTGATGTTGAAATCACTTTAATGTCAGATGATAATATTGTTACCACATATGAGATGAAGGTTAAAAAGGTTACAATACATGATATAAACATTGCTATTGAGAAAATAAGTAAGGCATCTCAAAGTCTGGATAATTATCTTTTTGTTACAACAGATGTTATCGATGATGAAGTGATTGAATATGCAAAAAGTTTTTATGAATCAATCGGTGTTGAAATAGCAGTCTTAGATTGTATTGGTTTTATAAAACATTTCCTACATCTTTTCCACCGGTTTAGAACACATTTTTTAGATAATTATCAATCTTTAGTCTTAAATGAACCTAATAGTTCGGTTGGTCAACCTCTTAAAGAAGCGTTTCTTGCATTGCGTCAGACAGCAGAATCTGATTTAACTTAAGTACAACATAACACACCGCTCAACCGGACAGTATTTTCACATTTCTTAATAAGAATACATGTCAAGAAGACCTGATACAAAACTGTAAGGCAAGTTTAATTCTACGTCCTGCTAAACCTCTTATCGAGTTCTTCTGTAGTTATGCGGATTACGGTTGGTTTTGCCCCTGCGGGGAAAGACCTGACACGACTTGATAAATAAAAGTGAGGGATTTTAAATAAGTTAAACTGTAATTGAATATTGTATTAGAGATTTTGTTTGTATATTGTGAAAAGAAAAATTGTAGTGTAATGTAACTGTGTATACAGCGTATCCGGCTTATTGATGTTTATATACGTACCAATAAAATAAATTCACTGAGTATAAGTAAAAATCATGAGTGTGATTTTTATTTGCAAAAATTATTGATTTAAATTAGCATTAAGTGTGATTTCGAAAGAAGATAAATATCGATTACTTGAAATAGCCAAAAAATATGATGTATTAAGAGTATATCTTTTTGGCTCAAATCTTGACCCCGAAAGAGAATCTGCTGATATCGATTTGGGTGTTGAGGGTATTTCAGATTCATTGTTTTTTAAATTTTATAGTGAATTAATTTTTTCTCTTTCAAAACCTGTAGATTTAGTTGACCTAAAGAAGAAATCTTTATTAAATAAAATGATAAAATCTGAAGGCATTCTTCTTTATGGCTAGTCTATCACAGAAAATACAAGCAGAGTTAGAGAACATCGATGAAATATTCAAGGAAATGCCATCACATTTAAATCTTCCCCAATTATCAACATTAGAATTAGCTGGAGTCGCTGCATTATTACATAATTATTATAATGGTATTGAAAATATTTTGAAGCAAATCTTCGTGTTTCAGAAGATATCTGTGCCTGAAGGTCAGTCTTAGCATAAAGATTTGCTTGAAAGGGCAGTAAACGAAAGAATCATTTCAGAGGAATGCAAAAACCAATTAGGACAGTACTTAGCATTCAGACATTTCTTTAGCCACGCCTATGCACTTGATTTATATCCGGAGAAAATGAAACCATTAGTCGAGAATTCACAAGAACTTTATTCAATTTTTAAATCCAATATAATTAAATTTCTATAAACATTTAAATGTTGTTTCGGATGTCCCTCACCTCACACGCTGTGATTGCGTAAGATATTGCGTCAATATGTTCTTCTGAACTTCCAGTCTCATCAGAGTCTCCTCGACAGAGGGACTCTGTGGAATTTTGTTTAAATACAATCTATATAAATTCTCTTTATGAATAGTGAAAGTTTCGGAAGACTCTGCTTATACAGGAAAATACTTCTCCTCAGCCTTCTCCCTTGCCTTTTATAAACAATTATTCATTATTCACTATTCATTATTCACTGTGTTCTAACTTCTGCTGAACCTCTTATCGAGTTCTTCTGTTGTTATGCGGATTACGGTTGGTCTGCCATGCGGACAAACGTATGGCATTTCTGATTCAAATAGTTTATCTATCAATCCTATCATCTCTTCATGGTTCAAGCTATCTCCTGTTTTTATTGCACCCCTGCATGCAAAAGATTTCGCAAGGTTATCTCTTTTATCGAGATTTAATTTAAGCTCGTATTCTTTGAACTGGTCTATAAGCTCTTGAAATATTTTATTTTCATCTCCTATCTTTACGTCGGACGGTATACCGTTCATCTCGACAGTTTCATCTTTTAACAGCTTAATATTAAAGCCTAAGCTCTGGAGTTCTTCTTTCAGCGAATTAGCTATTTGATAATCGATCTTCGAGAGCTTGATGTTAATCGGCATCAATAATTGTTGTGAAAATGAAGACTGTGATTCTAACCATTTGAGAGCCTTCTCATAAAGAATCCTTTCATGTGCTGCATGCTGGTCAATTATCATAAGCCCCGTTTCTGTCTGGCACATGATGTATTTATTTTGATACTGCCAGACATTGAAGCTTTCCGTTTCAGATTTTTTCTTGTGTTCAAATACATTTGATTGTATGTCATCAATTACATCGGAGACATCAATATTGGTCTCATCTCTTCTTTTTTCAGCTTCGAAAATAGAATGAATATTCGATCCTTTACCTGTCGGTTTAGATCTAAAACTATCGGTTGAGTTTTTTTTAAATCCACCGGTGCCTGTTTGTGTTGCATCAAAATCTTTGCCTTGCTTGTATGCTTTCGAATGACTGTGACGAAACGATTCACTCGAATCCTCAAACCCAATTTTGTTATCAAATGCGACATCAAAGACAAGGTCAGCTTCTTTCAATGCTTTTTGTACAGCATTTTTTATGAATCCAAATACCGCACCCTCTTCTTCAAATTTCACTTCGAGTTTCGATGGATGAACGTTTACATCAACTTTAGTCGGGTCAATTTCAATGAATAGGAAAAAATTAGGGTATTCGCCTTTTTCTATCAGGTCACCATAGCCGGAATACACAGCGAAGTTAAGGGATTTGCTGTTAAAGTATCTGTTGTTTAAGTAATAGAATTGCTCCTGCTTAGATTTCTTTGTGAAACCGGGTTTCGATATGAAACCGTTTATTTTTAAAATACTGCTTTCATGATTTACCGGGATCAAAGAATCTGTGATTGCGTTTGTATAAATATCCCGGAGTCTTTCGTCAATAGCTGACTGCTTAATATCGAACAAAGTTTTATCATCATTCACAAATTTAAATGATATATCAGGATTTGAGATTGCAAGCTTTATAAACGTTTCGTATATGTGTCTGAATTCCGTGTTGTTGGATTTTAAGAAGTTCCGTCTTCCCGGAGTGTTATAAAAAAGATTTCTTACAGCAATCGAAGTTCCACGTTCAATGTTGGTTTTTGATACTTCATTAATTTCATTACCGTCAACACGTACTGAAGTACCGACATCTGCTTCATCTGTTTTTGTTTTCATTTCAACCTGTGAGATCGAACAAATAGAAGCGAGGGCTTCACCCCGAAAACCTAAAGTTTGTATATTTTCAAGGTCATCGTATGTTGATATCTTACTTGTCGAGTGTCTTTTAAAGCTGTTAACTGCATCTTCTTCATCCATGCCAGCTCCGTTGTCAATAACTTGCACTAAAGATTTTCCAGCATCTTTTACAATTAATGTGATTTCGGTTGCACTCGCATCTATAGAATTCTCAAGCAGTTCTTTCACTACCGATTCCGGTCTGTTCACGACTTCACCCGCTGCAATTTTATTGCATAATGCAGGCGGGAGTATTTTAATTTTATTTTGCATTATTAAGTCTATTCGAAAAGTGCCTTTACAAAACTTTCGCTGTCGAATATTTGAAGGTCATCAATCTGTTCACCGATTCCAACGAATCTTACAGGAATATCCATCTCATTATTAATTTTCAAAACAATACCGCCTTTTGCAGTTCCGTCTAATTTTGTAAGTATTATTCCTGTCAAACCTCCGAGTGAATTTGCAAATTCCTTTGCTTGGTTCAATCCGTTTTGACCTGTTGTAGCGTCTATCACAATAAATGTTTCATGGGGAACGTCGGGAATTACTTTTTGCATTACACGTTTAATCTTTTTCAATTCTTCCATTAAGTGTGCTTTATTGTGAAGCCTGCCCGCAGTATCGATTATTACTACCTCGATATCCTTCGATAAAGCCGCTTGCACTGTATCGTAAGCAACCGATGCAGGGTCCTTACTCTTTGGATTTTGTAAAATTTCAACTCCTGCACGGTTAGCCCAAATTTCGAGCTGCTCGTTTGCTGCAGCTCTGAATGTATCCGCCGATCCGATCAAAACACTTTTGCCCGCTTTTTTAAAATTATATGCAAGCTTTCCGATAGATGTCGTTTTACCAACACCGTTAACTCCGACGATCATTATTACGTAAGGCTTTTGCTTAATCTCAAAATCGAAGGTTGTAAAATCGGATGTTGTTTCGGCAAATATCTTTTTTACTTCTTCTATAATCAAAGAATTTAACTCATCTTCACTTTCATATTTATCCTGTCTCGTCCTTTCTTTTATGTTTTCAATTAATTTCTCGGATGTGTCATAACCAATGTCAGACAGGATAAAAATCTCTTCGAGTTCTGAAAGAAAATCGTCATCAATCTTTCCTTTTGCCTTAACGAGCCTGTTAACTTTTCCGAACAGATCGTCCTTTGTTTTAGTCAGTCCATCTTTGAGTTTGTTAAATCCTATTTTATCTAAAAATGCCATACTGAAAATGAAAATTAAATCCTACTAAATTAAAATATTCTGCTGCCCGGTTTTGTAACTGGAATTTTTGAAAGCCAATCAGGAAGTTCATCTTCTTTGAAATTCTTGACTTCGAGTTTTGCTAACGAATATTGTTCCGTTTTAAAATCGACTTTCCCGTTACTTCTGTCAATAATGAATCCAACACCAATCAGGTTAGCGTTATTTTCTTTTACGATTTCGATAATTTCAAAGACACTGCCACCGGTTGTAACTACATCTTCGCAGATGAGAACATTTTCTCCTTCTTTAATTTCGAATCCACGTCTTAGAGTCATTTTACCGTTTTCTCTTTCTGTAAAGATGGTTCTCGCACCAAGCTGACTGCCAACCGCAGTACCAAAGACAATTCCACCGACTGCCGGTGAGATAACAACATCAATGTCTTTATTATTAAATTTTCCTGATATTGCTGCGGCTAATAAATTATTGTAACGCGGGTATTGTAAAACCTTAGCACATTGAAAATAATATGGGCTGTGATAACCTGAGGACAGAATAAAATGACCTTCAAGCAATGCACCAGTGCTTTTAAAGAGTTCTAATACTTCATCGCTGGTCATAAAATTAATTTTTAGATTTTGAAATTATAATTTAACTTTTTTTACTTCTGATATCTTTCTTCCAAGAAACCTTTCGCTAATTAATTTAAAATTGTTAGGAAAATCGGTAGCAAAAAACTTATGATAACCTTTTTTCTTTTGAGTATTCAGAAGTTTCTTTCTATGGAGAATATTTTTTACTTCTTTTGCGGTTTCTTCTCCCGAATCTATAAGTTCGATGTTCTTGCCTAGAACTTTTCTTATTGTATTTTTTAAAATCGGATAATGAGTACATCCTAAGATGACTGTATCTACACCTTTCTCTTTTAGCCCCGATAAATATTCCTTAGCCGTTAACTCTGCTATTTTATTATCCGTCCAGCCGTCTTCTGCAAGCTGCACGAACAGACTGCAAGCTTGCGAGAAGATCTCAACATCTTTTCTGTATTTCGTAACCTGTTTCTTGTATGCGTTACTTTTAATTGTACCCATTGTACCGATGACACCTATCTTATTATTTACTGTTTTATTCACAGCAGCCGTAGAACCTGGTTCAATAACACCTATTACAGGAATCTTGGTTATCTTTTGTAAAAACGGAACCGCAACAGAAGATGAAGAGTTACAGGCAACCACAACCATCTTCACATTCTTAGAGAGAAGAAATTTCAAACATTCGATCGAATATAGAATAACCGTTTCCTTTGACTTCGTACCGTAGGGGAGACGTGCAGTGTCACCTAAGTAAATTATGTTTTCATTCGGTAGTAATTCAAAAAGTGATTTGGCAACAGTAAGACCTCCTATCCCTGAATCAAAAACTCCTATTGGTCTCCTATGAAGATTTTTCGTTAACAAAAATAAATTCTATAATTATATTCTAAAAAAAGATTTAAGTTCAAAAATGTTATCATCTTGATAGCATTGGACCCAGAGCACGTCCGCCAAGAAGATGCATATGAAGATGAAAAACTTCCTGCCCGGCATGCCCATTGCAATTAATAATCAATCTGTACCCGTCCTTGTCTATGTTCTCCTCTTTTGCTAACTTGGCTGCAACAGTGAATAGTTTTC
This sequence comes from Ignavibacteria bacterium, assembly GCA_016783945.1. Classification (GTDB taxonomy): domain Bacteria; phylum Bacteroidota; class Ignavibacteria; order Tepidaquicellales; family Tepidaquicellaceae; genus BS750m-G4. Next base: position 4,375 of record JADHVP010000075.1, on the reverse strand, counting down.
CCAAAACAACTTCATCTTCGGGTGTTACTTCATTAACAGTAGGGATGATTTTATTCGGAATAATTAAAATATGCGTTGGTGCCTGTGCGTTTATATCTCTGAATGCTGTGACTGTTTCATCCTGGTAAACAATTTCCGAAGGAATTTCTTTTCGGATAATTTTACTGAATATGGTTTCTTTAGCCATGACTTATTAATTGAGTAAGAAAAAAGATTTCATTAAGAATTTGAAAAAAGGTAAATAAATATTTGCAGGTTAAAATACTTAAATTGAATTTCTTATGAAATGATTTTTGTTTCGCTCGTTTTATTTGTTTAGAAATTCAATGTACATCGATTCGAAGTTTATTACCATTTCATCGAATTGATTGATTACATCCTGACCAATATTTCCGTAAAAATAATTATCCTTGTCTTTTATCTCTTCTGCGATTAAACGAACTTTATCCAAATTTGTTATAGTATTACCTATTGAAAGTGTTACGTCATCTAAAATAAATCCTTTGACATCGATTGATCCGCCGGCTCCACCTATAGTGATTGTTCTCATTTCATAATTCGAATCAATTTCTTTTTTGTATTTATTATAATAGGATAAATATAAATGTGTGGTCATTGCACCGGTGTCGAATGCAAACGCCAAAGAATCCTTTTTGTGTATTCCAAGAATAACTGGTGTAAGACCATCAAAGGCAAGGTTCTGTATGTTCTTTGTTTCAGGTTTTAAAGGGACTATTAATTCATGGTCTTTTGTTATATGAATTTCTTCCATAGCTTCAATCATGGGAAAGCCAACGACTCCATTAATGTAGTAATTTATTTGTGGAAAAGACAAAGCCTCATCAGGAAGAACAAGAAAAACTACATTGTGATAAGTTATATTTCCTAAAGATATTTTTTCAGCAATTGCAAGACCGGATTTAACCTTTATATTCGTTGCAGTTCCTACTTCAAATTCTGTTTCAAGAATTTTGAATCCTAATTTTTTTGCATACGATTTTGTGATTGTAGATATATTCGCACCCGTGTCGAAAATAAAATCGTATGTACTATCAGAAACAGTTACTGGGATATTCCATAAACCGATCCAGTCTTTAGTCATTTGAATTTTAGTATCCTGAGTTTTTGATATTGTTTGAGTAGGAACATTGGTTAAAGCACTCCAGATGTTTATCTCGTTTATGTAATCTGCAAGATCTATTGAATCTAAAAAGAGTTTGTAATCTTTTTGGAGTTTCTGCGATGTTTCAGTGGCTTCTTTGAACTGAAACAGGAGGATACTATTAATTAATCGAACTTCGAGTAGTTTACTGGTTATGGTGTCGTTTAACTGACCGGAATAATTCTTAAATAACTCGTTTATGTTCTTATTTGATTCTACATGCCTGTTGAATACATTATCGACTAATGTTTTGAAATATAAGTATTGCCATTTTTCAATTTTGTTTTCCGAAGAGTTCAGTAAATTCTTAAGCTTGAAGTATTCTCTTTGTTTATAGAGTTGTTTGAGATTATTGTTTAAATCATTATCTTGAAACTGATGATGGGTAGAAAATCCAAAACAAATTACAGTGGTTATTAAGATAATTAATGTGAGTAATAATGTTTTTGAGAATTTCATTTTTTATTTGGATTTATATGATTTTTTGAATTTAAAAATAAGGAATTTTTATCACAACTAATATCTAACTAATTTTTCAAATCGTATAATTGGAAAAAAGTTTCCTGATTGTATACATATCAGTCTCAAGAGAGAGTTTTGAAAGAAATATTATAGTGATTCCAAAAATTCCTAAGAACACGTTCCCGATTACCTCCGCCAGGGAACGTGCGTTTAAAATCTATTACGTTTTTATATCTCTGATTGATTGAAAGTAAAAATAGAGTATCTGTGTAGGATATATTCGTACAAGAAAAAGAGCCAAAGTCCTACAAGATTTTTAAATTAAAGTTTATTGAATTATTAACATAAATAACTTAGCTTTCATTATTAATAAAATCTGAGATACGCCTAATCAGGATAAATAGGGTAAACAACTTTCCGATACATTAGACATCGTCTGTTAAATTAAATATTTTAATAACAGATTTAGTCAACACATCAATATTGTATAATAACCGGTAATACTGAAAGATATTTAATAAGTGTAGTAGTGCAAACTGAGGTCTGTAACTTTGGTTTGTAACTGCAACATTCAATAAAATCGAAAAGGGGATAGACCCTTTGAAGACAAACCGTTATGCAAAAGTCCAGTACACTTTTATTATCTCAAAATAGAAAAATTCGGTTTGAACATTTAACTATTGAGCAAGGACTTTCAAACCGCATGTTATTATGTAGTTGTCAAGACAGAAGTGGATTTATGTGGTTTGGTACATTTGATGGATTAAATAAATTTGATGGATATAAGTATACTATATTTAGGCATAATCCAAATGATCCTTCAAGTATAAGTGCGAGTCAGGTTCTTGCAATTATTGAAGATAAATCCGGTGTACTCTGGATTGGAACTGAAGGTGGAGGAATAAATAAATTTGATAGGGAAAAAGAGCATTTCAGTCATTATAAACACGATCCCAAGAACCCAACGAGCTTAAGTAATGACGAAATTTGGATAATTTTTGAAGATGACTCAGGTGTTCTATGGATAGGTACCTTAGCAGGAGGATTAAATAAGTTCGATCGTGATAAGGAACAGTTTACTTGTTATAAACATGATCCGAATGATCCCACCTCCATAAGTCATGATCGAATCTATTCAATCTGTGAAGATAAAGCTGGTGATATCTGGATTGGAACACAAGATGGGCTAAATAAGTTTGACAGAGAAAAAGAGCAATTTAAACATTACAAACACAATCCAAATGATCCAACGAGCTTAAGTAATTCTCGAATCTATTCAATCTATGAAGATAAAGCTGGTGATATCTGGATTGGAACCCACGGTGGAGGACTAAATAAACTTGTCTCGTCTGTATTGAATTCTTTGAGGAGTGATAATGAAGTTATCCCTTCATTCATACATTACAAGCACAATCCTGATGATCCAACGAGCTTAAGTAATAACTCAATTTGGGCAATTATTGAAGATGACTCAGGTGTTCTATGGATAGCGACACCTCATGGAGGATTAAATAAGTTCGATCGTGATAAGGAACAGTTTACTTGTTATAAACATGATCCGGATGATCCCACCTCCATAAGTGATAATGATGTTCATTCAATATATAAAGATAAATCTGGTATTTTTTGGGTAGGGACACCTAAGTGTTTAGACAAATTAAACCGGGAAAAAGAAAATTTCATCCATTACAAATACGATTCCAAGAACCCAACGAGCTTAAGTAATGACTCAATTTGGTCAATTTTTGAAGATAAAGCTGGTGATATCTGGATTGGAACAGAAGATGGGCTAAATAAGTTTGACAGAGAAAAAGAGCAATTTAAACATTATAATCACATTCCTGGAGCTCCAACGCGCATTAGTCACGGAACTATTTCTTCTATTATTGAAGATAAATCAGGTACACTCTGGATAGGTACCTTATTAGGAGGTTTGAATAAGTTCGATCGTGATAAGGAACAGTTTACTTGTTATACATCTGATCGGAATTTTTATGTTAATGATTCCACCACCATAAGTGGTTATGCAGTTTTACCAATATATGAAGATAAATCAGGAATGCTCTGGATTGGAACACAGGGTGCAGGATTAAATAAATTTGATCGAGAAAAAGAGCAATTTAAACATTACCTGCACATTCCTGATGATCCCACCTCCATAAGTGATAATACAGTTTTAGAAATATATGAAGATAAATCTGGTAATTTTTGGGTAGGGACACTGGTTGGATTAAATAAATTTGATCGAGAAAAAGAGCAATTTAAACATTACCTGCACATTCCTGATGATCCCACCTCCATAAGTAATAATACAGTTACAGAAATATATGAAGATAAATCTGGTATTTTTTGGATAGGAACAAATGCAGGATTAAATAAATTTGACAGAGAAAAAGAGCAATTTAAACATTTTACAACAAAAGATGGATTACCAAGTGATTATATAAGTGGAATATTGGAAGATGATTATGGAAATCTATGGCTTAGTACTCCTAGGGGTATATCCAAGTTTAATCCACAAGCCAATAAATTTAAAAACTATGATCAGAAAGACGGACTTATAAACATGGATTTTAGCTTTGGGGGTTATCTTAAAAGCAGAAGTGGAGAATTGTTTTTTGGAGGATTAAATGGATTAGATGTCTTTCATCCGGATAATATAAAAAAAGATAATCCACACATCCCACCAATAGTCATTACGGACTTTCAATTACTCCATAAGTCTGTACCCATTGGATTTGATAAATCCAA
>JADHVP010000017.1 GCA_016783945.1 Ignavibacteria bacterium | reverse complement strand
ATTGGCATGAGCTTCACTGGATTTCTGACTATGGAATCGAATAATAATTTCAAAAAAATATTTCCTGAATTAAAAAAAACAGGTAAAGCTCATTCTGTAGAATATGAAATGGTCAAGAAGGATGCCTCTCAAGTAATAATGTCAATCGAAAGCAGAGCAGCATACGATATTCATGGAAATTTCAAACAATCACATTGTATTTTACATGATATTACCGAACGCAAGCGTGCAGAGGAAAAACTTCTTGAAAGCGAAAGAAGATTAAGAAAAGCACAGGCGATGTCTAAAGTTGGCGACTACGAATGGATATTGGATACTAACGAGATAACATGGTCTGATGGACTCTATAATGTTTTTGGATATGAAGTAGGAACACCACTAATATATAAAAGATTATTAAAATGTATTCATCCGGATGACAGAGAAAATAATACAAAGATGATGAATAAATGGCTTAAAGAAGGTGGAGGGGAGCCTTATGAATACAGAATAATTCGTGCAGATGGTTCCATTAGATATATTTATGAGGATTGTGAAATAATATACAACGATGAAAGAAAAGTAGAAAAACTCTTTGGAGTTGTGCATGATATAACAGAAAGAAAGTTAGCAGAGGAAGAACTAAAAAAGAGTGAGGAAACACTTCGAAAAGTAATGAAAGCTTCGGGTGACTATATAATGATGTTGGATAGAGAACACAAAATCCAGTATGTTAACCGGACAGAGCAAGGGATTGATGCAAAGACAATTGTCGGCATACCACTATATAAATTAGTCGATAAAGTAGATCAGCAGCGTGTTAAAAAACATTTAAATGAAGTTATTAATAAAAATGTAAGACGCGAATATGAAACTGTTTATCACCGTTCCGATGGTACAGATATTTTTTACTATTCGGTAGCGGTACCATTACTTTCAGATGGAAAGGTGACTGGTACTGTTATTAATTCACGGGACATTACTGAACGTAAACTAGCAGAGGAAATATTGCGTGAACAAGAAGCCATGTTCCGGACATTATTTAATGCATCGACGGATACTATCGCAATTATCTCAAGGGATGGAAAAATCATGAACATCAATGAGAAAGGAGCAAAAAGATTAGGGTACAGACCTGAAAAAATAATTGGTAGAAATATTTTCAAAATGTTTCCACCCGGCTTAGCTAAGATAAGGCGATCATATAGTAATATAGTCTTTAATATGGGGAAGCCGGTGGAGTATGAAGACGAGAGAAAAGACATGTCATTCCTAAATCGTGCTTATCCAATTTTTAATAAAGATGGAAAAGTCATAAGTGCAGCGGTTTTTGCATTAGATATAACGGAGCGTAAGCATTTAGAAATAATTTTGTCGGAAAGAGAAAAAAAATTAGAAAGCATATTTCGAGCAGCACCCGTAGGCATTGGATTGGTATCGAACAGAGTACTTCTTGATGTAAACGACCGATTGTGTGAGATCACAGGATTTTCAAAAAAGGAATTAATTGGAAAAAATGCAAGAGTACTCTATCCCACTAAGAAGGATTACGATTATGTTGGTTCTGAGAAGTATAAGCAGATTAAAAAGAAAGGTACAGGTACAGTTGAAACTCGTTTTAAAAGAAAAGATGGCAAAATAATCGATGTTATATTGAGTTCAACACCGCTAAATCCCAATGATTTAAAAGAAGGGGTTACATTCACAGCTTTGGATATCACAGAACGAAAGAAGATAGAGGAAAAAATTTCAGAATGGAAAAACCGTTACGAATCAGCAGTAGCTTCCAGTGGTCATATTCTTTATGATTGGGATTCTGTAACCAATGAAGTTACTTACGGAGGTAAGATTAAAAACATTCTCGGTTATTCCACTAATGAAATGGAGGGCGGATTGTCAAGATGGATTGAATTAATTCATTCAGACGATAAACATTATTTTAAAAAGAAAATTGAGTACCTAATCTCCACAAAGAATCCAGCAAAACTTGAATATCGTGTGCAGCGAAAAGATGGAAAATATATATATGTAGAGGATGAAGGACAGTTCATTAAACAAAGCCAGAATAAGATAACACGGATGATAGGTTTTGTAAAGGATATCACTGAGCGAAAGCGTTTAGAGGAAGAACGAGAGAGACTATTTTATGATAGAGGAGAAAGAATTAAAGAGTTAAAATGTTTGCATGATATATCTGATTCAATAAGTAAGCACGTAGATTTGGGAAAGATATTCCAGGATACAGTAGGTTCCATGCCAGTAGCTTGGCAGTACCCTGATATCACACGGTGTAAAATAAAATATGATGGTAAAGAATTTGTATCGAAACCATTCAAAGAAAGTATATGGAAGCAGACGAGCAAGATCACCGTAAAAGGTAAGGTTCACGGTACTGTCGAGGTTTATTATATTGAGAAGTGTACTAAAATGGATGAAGGACCTTTTTCGAAGGATGAAAGAGCTCTTATAAATTCTATTGCCCAGAATCTCAGCCAGGCTGCAGAGCGTATTTTAGCTTTAGGAGATTTAGAAAAAGCAGAAGAGAATTACCGCTCAATATTTGAGAATGCTGTTGAAGGAATATACCAGACAACACCCGATGGTAAATTCATAAGTGCGAATCCAGCATTAGCAAAAATGCTGGGTTATAAAACTTCCAAAGAATTATTGGAAAAAGTAATAGATGTCGAAGAACAATTATATGTTGATCCAAAAGAGAGAGATGAATTCAAAAAATTAATTAATAAGCAGAGTATCGTGAGGAATTATGAAATTCAATTGTATCGCAAAGATAGAAAAAAAATCTGGGTATCATTATCATCAAGAGCTGTTCGTGACAGTAAGAGAAAATTAAAACTTTATGAGGGTACATTTGAAGATATTACAGAACGGAAAAAGGTCGAAGATGAAATAAGAAATTCCAGAGAGCAGTTAAGGAATTTATCCTCTAACCTGCAATCAATACGGGAGGAAGAAAGAGGTGTGATAGCCCGTGAAATACATGATGATTTAGGACAGTCTTTAACAGCATTAAAAATGGACGTCTCATGGTTGAAAAAGAATTTTCATACTAACAAAGATAAAATCCAAACGAAGATTAACGGAATGAATTTCTTAATTAGCGAGACTATACGTTCAGTTCAGAGAATATCTTCCGAGTTAAGACCGGGATTACTTGATGACCTTGGGCTATCCTCTGCTATACAATGGTATGCAAATGAATTCATAAACCGCACGGGAATAAAATGCATAGTTACCATAGATCCCAAAGAAATTAAATTGGAGGAGAAACTCTCGATTGCTATTTATAGAATATTCCAGGAATCATTAACAAATGTTATACGTCATGCGAATGCAACAAAAGTAAATGTGAGTTTCACATTAAAAAAGAATAATTTAAATTTGGTAGTGAAAGATAATGGTATAGGAATTCAAAATGATCTTATTAACGATTCGAAGTCATTAGGATTAATAGGAATGCAGGAAAGAGTATATCCATGGAATGGAACGGTTACTATATCCGGAAGTAAAGGAAAAGGAACGACAGTAAATGTAAAACTTTCTTTAAAAAAATAGAATTAAAATCATGAAAGTATTAATTGCAGACGATCACACCATAGTCAGGGAAGGATTAAAAAAAATCCTTTCAAGTTTACCGGAAATCGAATCAGTCGAAGAAGCAGGCAATGGTCAGGAAGTAATCAACATGGTAGCTGAGGCTAAATTTGATATGATAATTCTGGATATATCGATGCCGGGAAAGAGCGGATTGGAAGTATTGAAAGAGTTAAAACAAAAGAACCCCAATCTTGCTGTTCTTATTTTAAGTGTGAATCCCGAAGAGCAGTATGCAATCCGTGCATTAAAGTCCGGTGCATCCGGTTACATATCAAAATCGAGCGCTTCGGATGAATTAGTAAATGCTGTAAGAATCATTCATGCGGGCGGAAAATATATAACACAGAATATAGCAGAAAAGTTAGTTAATGAAATAGAAGAAGATAATGTTAAAGCCCCTCATGAAAAACTTTCCAACCGTGAGTATCAGGTCATGTGTATGATAGCAGCCGGTAAATCCATCAGGGAGATAGCAGATTATTTATCTCTGAGTGTAAAAACAGTAAGCGTATATAGAGTGCGTGTACTGGAAAAACTGAAAATGAGAAATAATTCCGAATTGACATATTATGCTATTAAAAATAAATTAATCAGCTCATAATTTTACAAACACCTTTCTAAAGTTAATATCCCAGAAATCCTGTAGGATAATATCCTACTGCTTTTATAGACAATTTCCCACAAAGAAAACAGATATTCTCCGATATGAGTTAATAAAGAATAATATTATATTGTATATAAATTATCATACACAATAGTATCACAAATTATATTCAGGAGAAAAAGATGAGAGTGTTAATAGCTGATGATTCAAAACCTGTTCGCGAGAGACTTGTTTCATTGCTTACAGAATTAGATTACGTTAATATTGTAGGGCAGGCGGAAAACACAATTGAAGCGAAGATACTAATCAAAGAATTAAATCCCGATCTAATAATTTTGGACATAAGAATGCCGGGCGGAACAGGCATGGACATTATTGAAGACATTAAAAAATGTAATCCTGATGTTAAAATTATAATACTAACGAACTACCACTTTCCCCAGTACAAGGAAAAATGTTTAAGCAACGGTGCTGATTATTTTTTTAGCAAATCCGGCGAATATGAAAAAATGCTTGATGTTATTGAAGAGCTTAATTCGAAAAAAAAAGTAGAATGAAACAGTTGGATTCTATTTTGTTTGCTCTGGGTTAATAATATATAAGGTTTTATAAACACAACCAGTTTACCTTTAGAACACGTCTATTCCCCCAGGGGGTGGTTTTTGTAAGATTTTATCACCCCCATCTTTTAAAAATTTTCAATTAACAATTTTACAATTTTCAATGAATTTGAAATTATTAATTATCAATTACATTAGATTATTAAGCGAGCATGTGATTTTGAAAATTGCTTATTGAAAATTCATTGTAAATTATCCCAAAGGGACTCCTTCGGGGAAAATTGAAAATTAAGAATTATCCCGTAAGGATTCCTACGGAAAAAAAAGATATTAGATAGTTGGTTCAATTTTCAAACTTTAAACAACAATATGACTAAAAAATCCTGTAAGACAAACTGCGACATAAAAACAATCCAAATACCTACATACTTTAACAGTTTAATTACTTAAATTATCTAAGTTGGAATACTACTTATGAAAGATAAGATTAAAAGATTGAATAAGGAAAAAGAATAGCATACAGGTTTTAGGGATAAGCGTTCTTTTATAAATAAATAGTGTTCTATTTTTAAAAAATAACGTTCTATTTTAATTAAGAAGCGTTCTATTTTAATTAAGAAGCGTTCTATTTTAATTAAGAAGTGTTCTATGTTTCACAAATATAGAACTACATTTGGAAAAAAGAGAACTATTTCTCAGAAATATAGAACTACATTTGGCAAAAAGTGAACTATTTCTCAGAAATATAGAACTATATTTAGCAAATATAGAACTATATTTGGAAAAAAGAGAACTATATTTGGAAAAAAGAGAACTATATTTGAAAAAAGAGAACTGTTTTTTGAAAACCTTTGCAAAATTTTGCTGATTTTGAGCTTTTTTAAAATATAATAAAATCTTTAAAATATCTTCAATAAACTAAAATCCGGTTTATACCGGGTAAGGAGAAAAATCAAATGAACGTACCATCAGAAAAACCAGACGTTTTAGAACAACAGCTTAGAGACGAAGCAAGGGGTATAAATACTAATAATGCAATATGGCCTCCTACGAATGCTCCGACAGAAGCTGAAGTAACCACTGTAGCTGATACTTTACATTCACAGCAAGATGCCGTAGAACAATTGGAAGCAGACCTCGGACAAGCACAGGAAATTAGAGACCAGTATATCGAAGCTACAGCAAAACCGATGTATATAAGAGTTCGTGACCAGGCATATTCTACTCATGGGAAAAAATCCGATAAAATTCTTGATTATAATTTAAGCAAGGCAAAGGAATCGACAGGAGAGCCGCCTCAAACACCAACAAATCCAACGATTGTTCAAAGTAATGACGGAACGGCTTTTATCGTTACGTGGAAAAAAGTTACAAAGGCAAAGACTTATGAAGTGTGGTTCGGAGTCTCGACCAATGCGGCAGACGACCAGACGGTTCCTGATATGAGTTTCCTTGCTACGAGCACAAAAGCATCTTATACGCATATAGGGATTGCAAAAGGTTCGAGATATTTTTATGGAATCAAAGCTGTAAATCCTAACGGGAAATCTGAACTTTCAGCTACGGATAGCAGGGTAGCGAATTAAAAAACTCATCCCCCTTTAATTCCCCCTTCTCTTTCTAAGAGAAGGGGGTTAGGGGGGTTGAGTTGGAAGAAGATAATAATCAACTCACCCCTGCCTGTAGCAGGCAGGCTCTAACTCCCTCTCTTAAAAAGAGAGGGAGGATTTCTTGTTTCCCTTCTCTTTGTAAGAGAAGGGTTAGGGTTGAGTTGGATAAAAGAAAGCTATGCTAAATAAAGCAACAAAAGTAGCAAGAGAATTAAGAAGGAAATCCACAACGGCTGAGAAAATTTTCTGGGATGCAGTAAGAAACAGAAAAGTTTTAAATAGAAAATTCAATCGTCAATTCCCGATTCATTTCGAGTTTGAAGGAAGAAAAAGATTCTTCATAGCTGATTTTTATTGTCATGAAAAGAAATTAATTGTGGAAATAGACGGTGGTATTCATGAGCAACAAAGCGATTATGATAAATTAAGAACTGCGATTATTAATGAATTAGGATTAAAGGTGATAAGATTTAAAAATGAATTAGTTAAGAATAATTTAGATAAAGTTATTGAGAGTTTAAAGAAGTTTTTATAACTCACCCTCTAACTCCCTCTCTTAAAAAGAGAGGGAGGACTTTGATTCCCCCTTCTCTAACAAGAGAAGGGGGTTAGGGGGGTTGAGTTGGAAAAACCAAAAAACATTGTAGTTTTTTGTCTTACTTAAGTATAGGACAAATGCCTATTTGAATTTAAAGTTAAATTGCTTACCTTATCGTAGTTTTTTCATTACTTATATATTTAATATTTTGATTATAAAAAAATTCAAATTGAATTAATTATGGATGAAAAAATCACCGAACGCAAGAAGATCGAAGATAAGCTTCGAGAACGTGAACAGCTTCTTTCTTCTATCTACAATACCGTTGGCGATGTGATTTTCCATTTAGCGGTCGAGGGGGAAGAGCATTACCGCTTTGAATCAGTCAACGCCGCCTTTAGCATATCCACCGGTTTGCCGAAAGAGGCAGTGATAGGCAAAATGGTGAACGAAGTTATACCTGAACCATCTCTTAGCATGGTTCTTGGGAAGTACAGGCAGGCTATCGAAGAAAAGACTATCGTGCGTTGGGAGGAAACCTCCGATTACCCCACCGGGCGTAAGACCGGCGAAGTAAGCGTTGCTCCTGTCTTTGATGACAGCGGTCGCTGTACTCATCTGGTCGGTTCAGTCCACGTCATCACAGAGCGCAAAAAAGCAGAAGAAGAAGTAAGACAATATGCAGAACAATACAATAAGATGAAATCAACTGATTTGTTTGGATACTGGCTTGTTGATGAGAATGCGAAATTACTTGATGTAAATGAGCATTACAGCCGTATGTCAGGATACACAAGAGAAGAATTACTGAATCTTACGGTTCCTGAACTTGAAGGATTAGAAACAAGTGATGAAACTGTTAAACGTATACAAAGAGTAATTGAAGCTGGCACAATGCAGTTTGAAAGCAAACATAGAGCTAAAGATGGTCATGTTTTCGACGTCGAAATCAACGTTGTATATTGGTACTCTAAAAGGAAATTTATTACATTCATAAACGATATTACGGAGCGTAAGCAGGCTGAGTTGCAGATTAAAGATAAAACAGAACAGCTCAAGCTATTGTCGGAAGAGCTTGAGATAATAATTGACAGTATCCCCGGCTTGGTATTTTATAAAGATTCAAACAATCGCTTTATTCGTGTGAACAAGTATATAGCAGATGCTTATAAAATGGAAAAAAGCAAACTTGAGGGTATGAGCCTTTTTGATCTTCATGAAAAAAAACAGGCACAGGCTTACTACGAAGATGACCTTGTAGTTATACGCAGTGGCAAAGCAAAACTCAATATAAATGAACCCTGGGAAACCGAAACAGGTCTTAGGTGGGTAAATACGAGTAAGGTCCCTTATGTTGACGAAACAGGCAAAGTTGTTGGAGTAATTGGTATATCTATGGATGTTACAGAACGAAAAGTATTGGAAGAAGAGCTAAAGAAACATCGCCAGCACCTTGAGAAGTTAGTAGAAAAACGAACGAGGGAGTTAAATCTTTCTAATAAAGAACTGGAACAGGTTTTGTTTACGACCTCCCACGATTTGCGTTCTCCATTGGTTAATGTGCAGGGATTTACGAAGGAATTAGATGCTTCAATACAGAATCTATTGTCTATTTTATCAGATGCGGACATTTCACAGGAGTTACGAAAAAAAATAATGGCAATTGTTACCGACGATATTCCGGAATCTATAAAGTATATACTGAAAAGTACATCGAAGATGGACGGGCTCTTAAACGGATTGCTCAGGTTGTCCCGTGTGGGCAGGCAGAAACTTACTATGAATGAAATAGATATGAATAAGCTGATTTCAGAGGTCGTGAGTACTTTCGAACATCAGATTAAAGATAATAATGTGAAGCTTGAAATCTGGGAACTGCCTAAATGTTATGGAAATTCTAATTTGATTAACCAGGTCTTCTCAAACCTAATTGAGAATGCTATTAAATTTACGAACAAAAATCAAAATGCAATTATCAATATTTCAGGTGAAAAAACAGGAAACCGTTCTGTGTATTATGTTAAAGACAATGGTATTGGAATTGACTCAGAACATAAAGATAAAATTTATGACATATTTCACCAGCTTAATCCTTCTAAAAAGGGAACAGGTCTGGGATTGACTATAGTAAAACGCATAATCGATAAACACAATGGCAGTATTGATGTAGAATCAACACCAAAGAGCGGAAGTAAATTTATTATAGAACTACCGGGTACTTAATAAACTTTTAAAAATATTTTTTTTCAAATATAAATAAATAGGAACCAAAATGAAAAATGAAGTAAAAATAATTATTGCAGAAGACGATGAAGGGCATGCAACTTTGATAGAAAAAAATCTAAGGCGGTCAGGTATACTTAATGAAACTATTTGGTTTAAAGATGGTCAGGAAACACTTGATTACCTGTTTCAAAAAAATAAAAAAGTAAAACGTGAATCCGGTGATTCTCTTTTACTGCTTCTTGACATAAGAATGCCAAAGTTGGATGGTACTGAAGTATTGCAGCGAGTGAAAGAAGACAAAGAATTACGGAAAATGCCTGTCATAATGATTACGACTACAGACGACCCGCGTGAAGTTGAAAAATGCCATGATTTGGGATGCAGTAGCTACTTAACAAAACCCATCGATTACGATAAATTCGTCGAAGTTATACGGAAGCTGGGATTGTTCCTTCTTGTAGTGGAAGTCCCTACTATTAATGGAAAAAATTAAACATAATTCAAAATAGAAATAATATGTCCTCTTTGAATTTAACAAATGATACCTCGAACACTATCCTCATCGTTGAGGATGATGAAGGGTTGAACAGGCTCATATCAATACATCTTGCCAGAGAAGGATTCTTGACGGATTCTGTTTATTATGGTAAGGATGCTATCTCCAGGATTGCTAAGGATACTTATATGATGTTGTTGTTGGATTACATGCTGCCGGATATGACAGGTGAAGCTCTTATAAAAGAGTTAACTATAAAGGGATGTAATTTACCGTTTGTTGTTATGACCGGACATGGTGATGAGCGTATTGCCGTGAATATGATGAAGTTAGGTGCATCTGATTATATCGTAAAAAGCGAAAAATTTATCGACATTCTTCCTCAGAAAATAAAAATAGTACAGGAATCTGTAAAACAAAAGCGAAGATTGATTGCATCGGAGATGGAGAAAGAAAAGACAGATAAAGCACTGAAGGAGAGTGAAGAATTTACAAGACGTATTATTGCGAGCAGTAATGACTGTATCAAAGTGTTAGATTTGGAAGGAAATTTAATATCTATGAGCGAAGGTGGTCAGAAGTTACTGGAGATAGAAGATATAAATGTCTATTTGAATAAGTCGTGGGTAGATTTTTGGAAAGGAAAAGACAGGGAAGACGCACTTGAAGCTATATCGAAAGCAAAGAAAGGCGATGTGGGTATGTTTACCGGTTATTGCGAAACAGCAAAAGGCACTCCAAAATGGTGGGAAATAATTGTTACACCTATAGAAGACTCTCACGGCAATACTTACCGTTTGTTGTCTATTTCTCGCGACATCACCGAGCGCAAGAAAGCGGAGGAGAAGATAAAACACCTCAACCTTGTTCTCCGAGCCATCCGCAATGTAAATCAGCTTATCACGAAAGAAAAAGATCGTGATAAACTTTTAAAAGGTGCTTGCAATAACCTTATAGAAACTCGTGGTTATCATAATGCCTGGATCGCTTTGTTGGATGAGTCAGGTAAATTAATAACAACTGCTGAAGCCGGTTTGGGTAAAGATTTTTTACCTGTGATTGAGATGCTGAAAAGTGGTAAGATAACAGCTTGCGGAAAAAATGCATTAAAGAAATCGGATATAGTTATAACAGATACTCCACTAGACGAATGCAAAGAATGTCCGCTTTCCGAAAAATATACAGGCAGAGCAGCAGTGACAATTCGTCTGGAATATGAAGGAAAAATTTATGGATTAATGGCTGTTTCAATTCCTGCAGAACTCATAAAAGATAAAGAAGAGCATAGCCTGTTTAAAGAAGTCGCAGGAGATATATCCTTTGCTCTATACAGCCTCGAGGTTGATAAAGAGCTAAAGAAGACGCAGGATTCCCTCAAGGAACGAATTAAAGAATTACTATGTCTTTACGGTATTGCTGAAATTTCCAAGAGAACGAAAATTACACTTGCAGAACTGTATCAGGAAGCAGTAAATCTGTTTCCACCGTCCTGGCAGTATCCTGAAATAACCGGCGGCTGTATTAATATCGAGGGGAAAGTGTACAAGACGGACAATTTTAAAAAGACGAAATGGCTGCAGAGAGCGGATATCCGTGTAAAAAATGAAATAGTGGGTGCGGTTGAGGTTTGTTATCTTAAAGAAAAGCCGGATGAATATGAAGGTCCTTTCCACAAGGAGGAGAGAGATTTAATCAATGAAATTGCTAAACAACTGGGTGACATCACCGAGCGCAAGAATGCGGAGGAGCAGATCAGGTTTCAGGCTGACATCATAGATAATTCTCCCGTGATCGCAGCGTATCACGACAAGGACCTCAACACGATATGGGTGAATAAAGCCTACCAGAAAGCGACAGGATTAAGCTTGGAGGAGGTCAGTGGGAAAAAGTGCTACGAGGTCTGGAATCTGTCAGGACCATGCCGGGGTTGCCCGGTGGTCACGGCAATCGAAACCGGAGAGAGTGCTGCCAGTGAATTGACGCTGAATAATCAGGATCATTGGCCGGAGGCTCAAGGGTCTTGGTTGTCTCGTGCCGCGCCTTTTCGCGATGAGCAGGGCACCATTATTGGCGCCATTGAATTCGCGATTGACATCACCGAGCGAAAGCAGGCTGAGGAAGCACTGAAAGATAATGAAGAAAAACTAAATGCCATTGTAAACAATTCATTTGATTTAATGACACTTTTTGATTTGGAGGAAAATAAACTGGTCTGGTTAAATAATATGTGGCAAGAAGTTTTAGGATGGTCCCTTGAAAAAATCATAGATCCATTGGAACCCTGCCATCCTGATGATAGGGAAAAAGTTGTCAAGGCTATGACCGATATTATTCAAGGCAGGGTCCAAGAGATAAATGATTTTGAGTATAGATATAAAACATCCAAGGGAATTTATCATTATTTCACCTCAAATATCACAAAAATCAATATTGGGGGTAAATACTATATTTTTACAGATGCTCATGACATCACTGAGCGAAAGCAGGCTGAGAAGGAGCTGCGGGAAAGCGAAGAAAAATACCGACTTTTAGCTGAGTCCTCACCCGAAATGATTTACCTTGTTGATACTAAGGGATATATTTCCTACGTAAATAAAGTTGCTGCTGCACAATTTAATGTCCCAGCTCGAGAGATTGTTGGAAAACACCTTAAAGATATTTTCCCACCCGATTTGGCTCAACGGAATCTCGAGAGTATCCAAAATGTAATTGCAACAAAAAGCAACTACCAAAATGAAGTTGAAATGGTCTTCTCTACAGGACACAAATGGGTAGATGCACGGTTATCTCCGGTTTTAAATGAGAAAAATCACGTTACTGGGGTGTTAGGATTATCATATGACATCACCGAACGCAAGAAAGCGGAATTAGAAGTTATGAATTCAAGAGAGCAGCTAAGAAATCTATCATCGCACTTGCAAACAATACGCGAGGATGAGAGAGGAAATATTGCCCGTGAAATACATGATGATTTAGGGCAGTCTTTAACAGCATTAAAGATGGATATGTCGTGGTTCAAAAAGCATTTACCTGAAGATGATGATAGCAGTGATAAGAAAATCAACGGAATGATAAATCTTGTAGACGAAACGATAAAATCAGTGCAAAGAATTTCAACAGAGCTACGACCGGCTGTATTAGACGACCTCGGATTTTCCTCCGCTGTAAAGTGGTTCATGAGTGAGTTCAAGGAACGTTCCGGATTGAAATGTCAATTGGATATAACACCCGATGACATAGTCTTGGATGAAAAGCTTTCGATTGCAATGTACAGGATATTCCAGGAATCATTAACGAATATTTTGCGTCACGCGAATGCAACTGAAGTTAATGTGAATATAGTTTTAGCAAATAATGAATTGGAAATGATTTTAGCAGACAATGGTATCGGTATCGACGAGGAAAAATTACAAGATCCGAAATCAATAGGATTAATAGGAATGCAGGAGAGAATGTATCCGTGGCATGGTTCAGTGGAGATTACCGGAGAGAAAGGAAAAGGAACGGTTGTACGTGTAAATGTTAAATTTTAACAGGCAACCTTGAAACCATAATTACAGCATATTTAAAACATTCAACGTCCTTATAAAAGTAAAGGTTGCCTGTTTTGTATATAAAAATAAAATTAATGAATTATGAAAGTATTAATTGCAGACGATTACACCATAGTCCGTGAGGGATTAAAGAAAATACTTTCAAATGTACCGGAAATTGAATCAATCGAAGAAGCAGGTAATGGTCAGGAAGTTTTGAAAAAAGTTGCTAAGGATAAATTTGATATAGTAATTCTGGATATATCAATGCCGGGAAAGAGCGGATTGGAAGTATTAAGAGAGTTAAAACAAAAAAAAACCAATCTTGCTGTTCTTATTTTAACTGTTCATTCCGAAGAGCATTATGCTATCCGTGTATTTAAGTCTGGTGCATCCGGATTCATATCAAAATCGAGTGCTCCGGATGAATTAATAAATGCCATAAGAACCATTCATACGGGTGGAAAATATATAACACAGAATATAGCAGAAAAGTTAGTTCATGAGATCGAAGAAGATACGGTTAAACAAGCTCATGAAAAACTATCCGACCGTGAATATCAGGTTATGTGTATGATTTCTACCGGTAAGACCATCAGGGAAATCTCAGAATATTTATGTCTGAGCGTAAACACGGTCAACACATATAGAATGTGTATACTGGAAAAAATGAATATGAAAAATAATTCCGAGTTAACATTTTATGCTATTAAAAATAAATTGGTCAGTTAATAATTTTACAAACACTTTACTCAATTAAATTATAAATTTTAATCTGGAGCAAAAAATGAGAGTGCTGATAGCCGATGATTCAATACCGGTACGTGAGAGGTTAGTCGGGTTTATCTCGGAAGTGGAAGGTGTAACTATTGTTGGACAGGCAGAGAATACATTAGAAACTGTGTTGTTGACAAAAGAATTAAATCCCGACATAATCGTACTGGACATCAGAATGCCCGGTGGAACCGGAATGGATATTATCTATGACATTAAAAAATTCAATCCGAAGATCATCATAATAATTCTTACAAATTATCACTTTCCAGAGTATAAGCAAAAATGTATGAAAGAAGGTGCGGATTATTTTTTTAGCAAGTCGGGTGAGTATGAGAAAGTAATCGATGTAATTGAAGAGTTAATATCAAAGAATAAGTAATCAAAAACTAAATCGCATATACAGAAGGTAACACAGATTACTAATCTGTGTTATCCTTGTACAAGTCAGGGATTAGCTTGCTACTATGTTATCCGTGATTTTTATACTTTTAGAAAGACATTCTTGTAGGACATATCAAAAGAATTTTTCAGACAATGTCCTACAGTATATTATTTTATAAAAAAGTATATTAGCTATATTAAAATGTAGTATATACGTATAATATTTTCAGCTACACTTCATTTATATTATCTAATAAATATATAAATTTATGATGAAAAATTTACAGTGTTTATATATATTGATTAACAAAAGTTAATGGCAGATAAAGTCGTGAACATATTATTGGTTGAAGATAATCCCGGTGACATTAGATTAGTCGAGGAGATGCTTCGTAAGAATGCTACAGATAATTATAACATAAGTAGTACCGATTCTCTTGAAGGAGCATTCAGAAGTTTGAGTGCTAAGAATTTTGATATTGTGATACTTGATTTAAATCTACCCGACAGCCAGGGTTATGATACTTTTCAGAAAGTATATGATAAAGTACCGAACATCCCCATAGTTTTATTGACAGGTATCAATGATAATTTATTGGGTGAAAAAGCTGTTAAGACAGGGGCACAGGATTATTTAATAAAAAATCAATTAGACAGCCACATCTTTAGCAAATCATTAAACTTTGCTATTTCCAGAAAAAATCTTATAGATAAATTAGAGCATAGCGAGAAGAGATTTAGAGGTTTTTTTGAGAATTCAACAATGGGTATATACCGTGCAACTCTGGATGGAAAGGTACTCATGGCAAATCCTGCAATGTTAGCCATTACAGGTTACTCAACATTAGATGAACTTTCAGAGATAAACATAAATGAGAATGGCTACATAGATAAAAATGATAGAGGCGAATTCATAAGGATATTAAAGGATGAAAAAACTATACATGGCTTTGAGGAGAGGTGGAAAAAACCTGACGATACTGTTATTTATGTAAGAGAAAGTGCAAGAACAGTGGAAGATGATAGAGGGAAGATTATATATACTGAAGGGACTCTGGAAGATATTACCGAATCTAAGATAGCAGAAATTGAATTAAAGAATGCAAAAGAAAAAGCAGAAGAATCGAACCGACTAAAGACGGCTTTCCTTGCAAATATGAGTCATGAGATAAGAACTCCTTTGAATGGAATTCTCGGTTTTGCAGAACTGCTGGAAGGTGAGCTAAGTGAACATGAAAACGAAGAATTGTCTTCGTTTGCGGATACTATTCATAAAAGCGGTAAAAGATTATTGAACGTTTTGGATAATATACTTGATATAAGTAAGATTGAAGCAAATAAAATGGAGCTGACGATTAAAGAATGTTATTTGAATGAGGTAATTAACAAAGTAGTAATAATATTTGAACCGATAGCAAAATCCAAAAGTATAGAGTTGAACTTTTCTTCTGATGAAGGGGTGAAGGTATTTGCTGATATTGACCGTATAGCTACAGTGGTGACTAACATACTTGATAATGCAATTAAGTTTACCGATAAAGGTTCTGTGGTCGTTCATACAGGTATTGATGAGATAAAGAATAAGGCTTATTTCAAAATAACAGATACTGGCATTGGAATTGATGATTCATTTAAACATCATTTATTTGATACGTTCAGGCAGGAAGATGAAAAATTCTCAAGAAGGTTTGAGGGAGCAGGTCTTGGTTTAAGCATATCAAAAAGACTGATTGAATTGATGAATGGTGATATAGAAATAGATTCGACAAAAGGACATGGTACTTCGGTAACTGTGTATTTACCTCTTTCGAAGTCAACAGAAGTGAAGGAAAAAATAATTTCGAAAGTAGATTCTAAAATGAAAAGTTTTGAAAATGCTGAATTTTTAAGAGAGCTAAAACCGAATATTCTGCTTGTTGAGGATGATGAGTATAGTGCAAAATTAATAAAGCTGATGCTAATAAGAGTTGCGAATATCGCTATTGCCTATACAGGTGAACAAGCACTCGAAATTATTAAAGAGAGTTATAAAAAAAGAGAACTGTTTGATGTTATACTCATGGATATGCGTATGCCTAAACCGTGGGATGGATTATTGCTAAGAGCAGAAATCAGAAAAAGATGGAGGGAATATACAAAAGTTCCGTTCATTGCACAAACTGCTTTTGCAATGAAAGATGATAAGAAAAAAATATTGGCTGCAGGATTTGATGAGTATCTTTCAAAACCTATATCCTCCGATGAACTTTTTACAATTATTGCAGAACAACTGAGGATAAGACTGAAGCATAAGTAAAATAATCACATCTCCGAATCACATCTAAATTTTATTCTGTAGTCTTCATTTTATTTAAACTTTTTTCAAAATCATTCGGTCATTTTCTAAACAAATTATTTAACAATTCTAATCAGAGTATCACAACATTGTAATAAAAGCTTAAAGGTGTAATAGATAGTTTAGAGTTGTGAAGAGTATAAGAGTTTTCTAATAGTTTATATATTGAAACTTAGCCTTAATTAAAGTAATTTAACGTTTTTAATTCCTGCCTGCCCCAATGGGGATTGTTACATAGTGATGGCTATGCCATGCTCCTTCAGGCAGATTCATAAATTTTAGAATAATATAATGGATTTCAAACTAGTTAACCGCATTACTGGTTTAGTTGTTTTTCTTTTTGCGAGTATTGTATATGTAATTACTGTACAACCAACACTATCTTTTTGGGATTGTGGTGAGTTTATCGCAAGTGCTTATACATTATCCGTACCCCATCCTCCCGGAGCACCGTTTTTTATGCTTGTTGGAAGGTTTTTTACATTACTTCCGATAGCAGAAGACATCGGTCTCAGAATGAATTATCTTTCAGTATTTTCCAGTTCACTTAGTGTGATGTTATTATATCTTATTTCCACAAAAATAATAAAGAACTGGAGAGGATACCCAAAAACTACTTTCGATGTAATGCTTATATGTGGTGCTTCAGCAATCGGAGCATTATCTTACGCATTCAGCGACACGTTCTGGTTCAATGCACTTGAAACTGAAGTATATGGATTTGGTACATTTTTGATTGCCCTGAATGTTTACCTTCTTATGGTATGGTGGGAGAAAGCTGATGAACCAGGAAGTGATAAATATTTACTGATGGTTGCCTATATTGTCGGTTTGTCAATTGGAATTCATTTACTTGTTGTTCAATGTATTATTATTGCCGGTTTGTTATTTTATTTCAGGAGGTATGAGTATACGCAAAAAACATTTACATTCGCTATCATTATTTCGAGCGTTGCATTTTTTATTGTGTATCCAGGAGTTGTTAAAAAACTTCCTTTACTAATTTCCGGAAGTTCTATTTTAGTAGTGTTCATATTATTAATAATTATTTTTGGAATATATTATTCTGTTAAGAATAAATCTGCAACATTAAATTTATTTTTTCTGTCGCTTTTTTTAATTCTATTGGGATACTCGACATACATTTCGGTTTTTCAAAGAGCAAATGTTGATAACCTTCCGATGAATGAAAACAGACCTGATAATATTGAAACTTTAATTTCATATTTAAACCGTGAGCAGTATGGACAGCAGCCTTTGTTCTTGCCCAGAAGATATTCACAAGAACCCCAGCATGAACGTACAAGGCAGTTGTATTCGAGCGATATGGAATTCTTATGGAAATACCAGATAAATGAAATGTTCAACAGGTATCTATTCTGGCAATTCATTGGCAGAGAGGGTTACGACCAGGGGGATGGTGTTGATTTCAGTAAGCTCTATGCAATACCATTTATATTGGGAATGTTCGGTGTGTTTTATCATTTTAGAAAAGACTGGAAACTTGCTTTAGTGTTTCTTGCAATGTTTATGTTAATGGGAATAGTTACAGCACTTTATCAAAATCAGCAGGACCCGCAACCGAGAGAGAGGGATTATTTTTATGTCGGGGCGTATTTAGTATTCTCGATGTGGATAGGTCTCGGTGTCGTAGGCATTATCGAACAGCTCAAAGAAAAGATGAAAAAGTCATCTATTATTCCAGCTACGAGTGTTGTCTTGGCTGTTTGTTTTTTAGTCGTTCCTATGAACATGCTCAGGGTTAATTATCCTCAGTTAAGCAGGCAAGATAATTATTTCCCGTTTAATTATGCCTATAACATTTTACAAAGTGTAGAAAAGGATGCGATTGTTATTACTAACGGGGATAATGATACATTTCCTGTGTGGGCATTGCAGGCTGTTTACGGAATTAGAACCGATGTGAGGATTGTTAATCTTTCACTCGGACAAACTGATTGGTATAATCTGCAATTGAAGAACGAAAGCCCTTATGGAGCAAAGACAGTTCCAATGACATACTCCGATGATCAGGTAAGGAGATTACAGCCTGTTCAATGGGATGAAAATAAACTTGTTTCAATCAATGTACCGGTTTCAGCTTACCCGGACTCTATGAGAAATAACCCGGACCTGCCGGATAAAATTATTTTTAATATTCCTGCTACTATAAGACAACAGCAGGGTAATCAGGTATTAACCGCCTTAAAAACTAATGACCTTCTTGTTCTTGATATTATCAGAGCTAATAATTGGGAAAGACCGATTTATTTTTCTGTGACAGTGTCTGAAGATAACTATATTGGTTTAGGCGATTATCTTTTGTGGGAAGGAATGGCGCAGAGATTAGTTCCTTATAAAACACAGTCTCCATACGGTGTTACTGTGAATAATGAAATTATGAGAGAGTGTTTATTCAATGAACCTTCTGAACCGAGTAAAACACCACAATATGGTTTTATTTTTAAAGGTCTTGATAATAAATCCATATTTTATAACCAGGATCATAGACGTATGATAGAAACATACAGAACTTTGTTTTTAAGACTTGCTTATTCGTACTCGGAAGATTCAACGAAGTATGACCAGGTAAAACTAACGTTAGACGAGATGGAAAAACGAATTCCAAGGAGTGCTGTCCCAATGGATTACAGAATAAAGTATGACGTTGCAATGATATATCTAAGATTAGGTGATAATAATAAATTTAATGAATATGCGAGAGAAGTAGAAGTTGTTGCATTAGAGGAATTACAAACTAATCCGGGTAGTATGCAATCGTATTATAATCCATACAGGATATTAATTGATATTTATGAAGCACAGGGGCAATATCAGAAAGCAGTAGATATTCTAAATCGTCTATCGTTGGTGAGTCCGAATGATCCATCTGTTCAGCAAAAGATGGCAATCATAAAGCAGAAAATGATGGGTGGACAGTAAGTGTAATTTAATACTATATTCAAATGAATTAGTATTTAATAATTTTTTATATCTTTTTTAAAAATATACAAATTACAAAAGACAAATTTCAAATAAGTACCAATAATCAATAAAAAATTTTCAAAAGCTAAAAAGCTCTTTAATGTAATGCGTAACAACTGAATTATTCCAGTGCATATCTTTTAAGAGTAATTTTTTAAAATGCGAAGTTTTAATGAAATTGAGATTTGTATATTATTTGTTATTTGGAAAATATTATTTGAGATTTCTTTAAATTTCATTTTGAAATCCAGTTTATAAAGTAAGATTTATAATATCCGACCTTAAAATTATTTGCTCAATTCGTTTTTGTATATATCACCTTGATTATTATTCTAATTATGAAGTAATTTATAAAAAAGGAAATAGGTTGTCGAATTATATTCAGTTTAATGAAGCTTGATAAAAAAATAGGAATACTTGTAGTAGCATATAATGCTGTCTCTACTCTTAGTAAGATGTTGGATAGAATTCCAAAGAACGTTTACGAAGAGATCGATGAGATAGCAGTATTTGATGATGCGAGTAAAGATGATACATACATGCTGTCAGTTGGTTATAAGGAAGTTAATAAATTAGAAAAACTTCAGATATTTCTGAATGAAAAGAATTTAGGTTATGGAGGTAATCAGAAACGCGGCTTCATATATTTTATGGAAAGAGGTTTCGATGTTGTAGTTCTTTTGCATGGTGACGGACAATATGCACCGGAAGTTCTAAACGATATGTATGATCCAATTATAAATGGAGAAGCTGATGTAGTATTAGGTTCAAGAATGATGAAAAAATACGGCGGTGCATTAAAAGGAGGTATGCCATTTTATAAATACGTTGGTAATAAAGTCCTTTCGATGTATGAGAATTTTACTCTTAAAATGAATCTAACCGAATTCCATTCAGGGTACAGAGCATATTCAATAGAAGGTTTGAAAAAAATATGTTTGGATAATATGACCGATGATTTTCATTTTGATACACAGATAA
Organism: Ignavibacteria bacterium; assembly: GCA_016783945.1. GTDB lineage: Bacteria > Bacteroidota > Ignavibacteria > Tepidaquicellales > Tepidaquicellaceae > BS750m-G4. The sequence continues at coordinate 20,353 of JADHVP010000017.1, read as the reverse complement.
TAGTAAAAGCAAACCACAATAATTTGAAAATTGTTGAGGTTCCGATTCCAACATTTTATGGAGAAGAAATTTGCTATGTGAATGGTATGCAATACGCAAAAGACATTGTCAGAACAGTCATGGATTACAAAGCTACAATAAAGGGAAAAAGGAAGGTGTTTGCCTACAAAGAATATTATACACGCTATCCGGTAAAAATGTATCCTTTCTCGAGTCATTATGAAGTCATAAAAATTTTAAATAGGAAAGAGAACTTAGATGTTTTGGAGATTTGTTACGGTGAGGGCTTATTAGCAGCGAACATCAGCAAAAAGAATCGTGTATCTGGAATTGGATTCAGAGCACCTTCGGGATCAACGGATAAAAATTATCTGGAATACTATCAATGTGATCTCAATAAGGGTATACCGGATGAATTAACAGAAAAGAAGTTTGACGTTGTATTATTACTCGATATTCTCGAACACCTTTATGATTATCAAAGAATGCTCAACGATGCAAAGGGGGTGCTAAAAGACGATGGAAGGATTTTTATTTCAATACCAAACATTGCGAATTTATACATAAGGTTTAACTTATTAATAGGAAGATTCCCTTATGCCGACAGGGGACTGTTAGACCGTAATCACCTTCATTTTTTTACATACAGTTCGGCAAAAAAATTATTAATGAACAATAAACTGGAAACGATTAAGATTAAATATACACCTATTCCTATAATAGAAGTCTTACCTGTTTTTTTGAAAAAGAACTTAGGAAGGTTTCTTAATTTAATTTTGTTTTTGTTTTCATATATATTCGTGAGAATGTTTACTTATCAATTTATTTTTATAACGAAAAAGGAAGAATAAATTGGCAAAGAAAAATACTAAAACCAGAAAAACGGTTAAAACTCCTGCTAAAGAAATAAACTTAGCAGGTAATACAAAGTTTTATATCATCATCCTGATTTTGTTCTGGGTAATATTTTTTAGAGAACTCTTGATGGGTGGTGCATATATTTTTGATGATTTCCTTCATCAGTTTTACCCGCAGAAGTTCATGTCTGCTGTTTCTTTAAGCAACGGAGAGTTTCCTTTTTGGAATCCATACACGTTTGGTGGAATGCCGTTTTTTGCTCATATAGAGATTGCAGTCTTGTACCCTGTAAACCTTCTTCTTGTTTTATTTGTCAAGAATGGGGCTCTTTCCCCTTTACCGATTCAGATATCAATCTTAGGACATTATTTGCTTTGTTCAATATCGAGTTTCTTTTTGGGTAGGCAGCTTAAACTTGGGAATGCTGCATCAGCGCTTCTTGGGATATTATTTCCATACTCAAGTTATATGATGATTCATGCAATGCACATGGCAAATATTGAAGCAGTGTTGTGGCTTCCGTTGGTGTTTTTGTTCTGGCTAAAATTTGTAGAGGATAAAAAATTCTTTTACATATTCATTGCCGCTTTCCTGATGTCATTAAGTATATTGTGTGGTTATCCACAGGTTGCTTTCTTTAATTATTTATTCATCTCCATTTTTGTTTTGATTGTCTTTATTTCAAAGATCAGACAAAAAGAAAAACCAGATGTAATAAAAATATCTATAGCGTTTTTAATTTTTTTATTACTTCCTTTAGGAATCACGGCTATTCAGCTTTTACCCACGAATGAATTTGTTGCGATATCAAACAGGGCAAGTTTCGATTACGAGTTCGCAAAAGAGGGTTCTTTTCATCCCTATGATTTTTTAACGGCTTTTATGCCTAAAATATTCGGTGTTTGGAATTGGAACGAAGCATCTACTGATATGAAGTATTGGGCACAGCATCAACCCGGGGCATGGATGTTCTCTATTGCAAATGTTTATATCTCTGTATTGGTTATCGTAGTGTTAATTCCTTTTCTAAGGTATTTATACAACAAAAAGGAAAACTTGTTACTAATCGGATTTTTATCAGGCTTTGGAATATTTGTTCTATTGTTCGCACTGGGTGGAAACTTTTTCTTTCACAGGCTACTTTTCGAAACTCTCCCCCTGTTTAACAGGTTCAGAAATCCGGGACATATACTTTATCTGTATTGTTTCTGTATGACGATATTAATTGCGATAGGATTTGATTCATTAATGAAGGATAGGAAGGGAATGCTAAAATATTTTACTACAAAATATTTTATATTATTGATAAGTGTATTTTCTTTCTTTTTTATTTTATTGTTAAGTGGTTCTTTTCAATCGGGTGCTCTGCTTAACAATGAAGAAATTTATTCATGGATAAAAAAGCAGTATACAGTTTTTTATTTCTTGCTGCTTGCATTTGGTGGATTAATAGTTTTATTTTTAAAAGAGAAAATAAAAATAAATGCTTTTATTGTATTAATTATCGCTGTACTATGTGCGGATATTTATATCAATTGGTATAATCAAAATAATGGGACAGTTTTTCCGGATAAAACATACGATCAGAATATACAATTGTTGGAGCAACTGAAAGAAGAATTAAACAACGAACAGTTCAGGGTTAATATGCGCGATGGTTCTAACATGATATTTCAGAGAAACCAGGGAATGCGTGACAGACTGCCTTTGATTGAAGGTTATGGAGCACTTCTTCTCGAAAGATATTATCCATTTAATAAACCTAATGATCCAAAAAGCACTCAATCGCTCGACCTTCAAAATGTAAAATACAAAATCAATGTGGATAAAGAAAAGGGGACTATCGGTCTTGTATTAAATCCGGGGTATTTACCAAAAGCGAGTATGTTCTATGCTATCAAAGTTGTTGATGAGGAAAAGGTTAGAGACTATATGGACAGTGATGAATTTGATTATAGAAAAACGCTGGTAATTGAAAAATCACTCGAAAGCATTGCATTACCTGACATTAATGATACTGTAAATATTCCAACTTCGAATGTAAGGATTACAGAATTTGGTATGAACAAAATAAGTTTAGATGTTGAGACTTCTGAAAACGGTTTTCTTTTTTTGAGTGAGGTTTATTATCCAGCGTGGAAGGCATACATTGATGGTAAAGAAACAGAAATATTCAGAACGGATTACAGTATGAGATCAATTTATTTAGAGAAAGGAAATCATAAAGTGGAATTCGTTTACGAGTCAGATACTTTTAAGACAGGTATGTATATAACTTTTATTTCATTGGGGATATTTTTAGTCGGCATTGTCTTTTTATCATACAAGAAATTATAATAATTACCACTCCCGAAGGGATCCCTATGGGAAAAGACACTAAGTCACAAAGGAAAAATAATTTTACACTGAAAGAAATTATTAAGATATGAATATACTTGTAAATGCTCTTTCTGGTAACGGTGATGCACTTATGTTCTCTCCTGCCTTAAGACTGCTAAAAGAAAGTCTTCCCGATTCACGACTCGATATGCTTGTCATGTTTAAGTCTGTTGCAGAGATGTACTATCATAACCCGTACGTGGACAGGATTTACTTCATTGATTTTCTCAATCAAAATAAAGTTAAATCATTAGCCGAATTAAGAGTATTAAGAAAGAACAAGTATCATTATTCTATCAACATTTATCCCTCAAACAGGTTCGAGTATAATTTTCTAAATTATCTGATTGGAGCCGAAAAGCGATTATCTCATCATTACAATAATACACACTATTTCAGATGCGAGTTTTTGAATACGGATTTTGTTGATGAAACCGAAAACGTACACAACGTTATTCAGAACGTTGAGCTGGTTAATAAAATTGTTGATATAAAAAATGAACCGGGTGGTTTAAATATTTATTTAAGTAATGAAGACGAAGAGAAGACTTCAGAATGGTTAAAGGAAAACAATCTTACAAATAAAACCTTAATAGGTTTCCACGCAGGTTCATCATTATTGAAGAACCATATTCATAAAAGATGGTCGAAAGAAAAATATGCAGAGCTTGGAAAAAGATTAACAGAAGAATTTGATGGAAAGATCTTATTGTTTGGAAATGAGTTTGAACTTAATGATGAGATTGATCGGATGATGAATTCTGAAGGTATAATTGCTTCGACCAATAATTACATGGATTCAATGGCACGATTGAAGTACTGTGATTTATTTGTATCCAATGATACAGCTTTCCTGCATTCCGCAGCAGCATTTAATGTCCCGACGGTTGGTATTTTTGCTTACACTAATTATAAAGAGTTGTATCCATGGAAAACTGAACACGTTATTGTAAGAAAAGATTTAGAGTGCAGTCCTTGTTTTTATAATTCACCAACACCCGCTGTATGCATTTGGAAAGGTGAGGAAGAATTTAAATGTATTAAAACAATTCAGCTCGAAGAAGTTCTGGAAGCATGCCGAAAATTAATTAGTTAATCCTTAAAAAGTCTTAAATAGTATTAAATTTAATTTTTTCGTCCGAATATTTTTCAATAAATAGCACTTTCAAAATTGCAAAAATAAATTCCAGCTTTCGAATTAGCTTCCGAAGGTTGAAAGCTGCTCCTGATAATATCAAATTTATGCTGTCGCCTGCTTCACCTTTCAAAAAGTTTCTCGATAATAAGAAATCTGTTTTTAAATGTGATATGATCGGTTCTATTGATGCCCGTCTCCTAAAGTCTTTTCGTTTCCTTCGTGTCTCACTATAACTTTGGTTCCTCTTTGGTTTCTTTGGACGGTGTATTTCTGTCTCTCCAATTTTAGTTACTCCTTGATAACCTCTGTCAACTATTGCTTTCTTGATTTTCTTATCACGTAACCTCTCACTCTGTTCCAATACTGTTTCTAAAGTATGCCCATCATAATCATTCTTAACATTTAATGCCCCCACTATTATACCACTGTTCTTGGTTATTACAAATGATGCCTTTGTTCCAAACTCATAACGCTTGTGCTCTTTTCCTTTTGATATGCAATATACCTCTGGTTCGTGCAAACTGTATATCTTATTTTTATCCCCCTGCTTCTGTTTTAGAACGGCTTCATATAGTTTCAACTTGTCTTCGTAGTTCTTTATTTGCTTTCCTGACATCTTCCTATACAGCTCCCTCACAAGCCTCCCGGCTATCGTCTTAATCTTTCTTGCTGCCCTTAGGGCTTTCTTTCTGTTCTTCGGATGGTTACGGAATCTTTGTTTCAGAAGTAATTTCTTTACCGTTCTCTTGTAGCTTTGTCTTACCTCTATACCTTCCTTCCTGGATATCTTGTTGCATTGGTCTATTATCTTCATATGAAGTTTCACATCTGTTGGAAATGTTATGTTCTTTTCCTGTACTGTTGTATCAACAACAACATCTTTTTCCTTTGATGATTTTCCGTGAAGTTTTATTGATACCTCTAATATCTTTTCTACTCCTTTTATTCCTATCCTCTTTCTGAAGTGTACCAAATCACTGGGCTCTACGGGGTACTTCCATTGAAATATATTCTCCCCACTGAAATACTGCCAGTATGGATTCTGTAACCATTGCTCCACAACTGTCTCATCACCCAAGCCACTTAGTTGTTTTAGTATTAATAATGATACCATTAATCGTATTGGCTTTGCGGGTCTGCCAAAATTCTTTGTATAAAGAACCGCAAATTCTTTTTCAAATTCTTCCCACGGTATCATCTCAGCTAATTGATATAGCCCGTTCTTTGGGTTCAACATTTCTTTTAATGGGGTGTTGAATAATGATTTTTGGCTTTGATCTGGAGAGTTACCTTTCATAAGTTTCTGTGATATTTTTGCAAGGATTTTACACTAAAATAGCTTTTTCTTGCAATATTATACAGTCATATTTTCACCTGAACCCTTGATTTTATTGACCTTAAAGACTTTTTAAGGAACGACTAATTAAGAAAATCCCACACGATAGTAAATCTTGAAATTGCTCTTAAAAAACCATACCTGTCGTCTTCCGGGTAAAGGTATGTGTTGTAGTTAAAGTTATTGAAGATATTTGCAATGGTGAAATTCACGTTCGCTTTGCCTATGCGTGCACCGATGTAGAAGTCGACGTTGAAGGAGTTTTTAATATGGAATTCTGAATATTGACTATAAGGAAATCTATAATTTTTTTGATCATAGTTGCTTGTCAGTAAGTCATTTAGATATTTAATATTGAAGCCTAATCTTAATACTAAATGCTTATTAAAAAATAAATCCTTATAAGAAATATCTGATTTAATATAATATTTTGGAGAGTAAGTATGTTCATTATAATCGAAATTTATATATCCGTTGAAATGTTCTGAATCATATTTTATGCTAACCATATATCCTTTATTGGGTTCGTGATATAACTCAATGCTTTTGAAATATACAAATTTAAAATAAGTATCATAGAAAGATAGATGTGTTCCTATCTCATAATACTCGTTTTCATGTTGAGGTGCGATAAACTCATCAGAATGTGAGAAAGGTCTTTCAATACGATTAAAACCTCCGATTACATTAATACCTACTATTCCATTTTGATAAAGATTAATATTTGTTTCAGTTCCAAAACTTAGATAATTATTTTTGTAATAAATACCCCCGTTGATATATTTTAAAAAACCTGATATAAAAGATTTATTATATTTCAGATCAATTTTTTGAAATGCGGTGAAATAATTTTCATTTAGCTTCTCTGTGCGATTAAGAGTGGAAGGTAGTTCGAATGAGTTGAGGTAAGTATTTAATCCGGTTGTAAAATCTATTGAAAAATCTTTGTTAATTTTATAAAGTATGTTTTGCTTGAGGTCTATACCATACACTAGCGAATGATAATCCTCCTGAATATAAATCTTATTTGGATTCGATCTGTTTTCTTCATCTCTATACTCTCTTAAAGAATTGTTTGAATAGAGTTTGAGTTTAGTTAGCGAGTTTCGATTTTTAAATAATCTTCCTACAAGTGAAATGTCATAATAATAGTTTGTGAGTCTTTCATAAGAATCTGAATTAACTACCTTTGCAATATCGCCATCTATGATTGAGTCTAAATCGTTGCTATAGACAACGCCTTCAAAAAGACCTCTTTTGATTTTTGTATAATCAAAGTTAAGTCTTGCATTGAATTTTGGAGATAGAAAAAAATTTACTTTACTTCTTGCTCTCCAGACACCAAAATCTGTATTTGTGAACCTGCCCTCGATTACATGATTGTTCGCACCTATTTGCACATTAAGTTTTTTTGAAAAAGGTATGCTAAATAAAACATCTGCGTTTAATGAACCATGCCTGTCTTGTGAAAATCTTAGTTGCGAAAAAGGATCCGGTTGAAATATATCTTTAGTTATTACGTTAATAGCTTTTCCGGTTGTATTTATTCCGTATAAGAATGATGAGACGTTCGATATTTCTTCGATTTTTTCGATTTCATTTATAGAAATATTCTCGATGTCGAATCCTCCGAAATAATTATCGTTTATCTGAATTCCATCTCGAAAGATTCCGACATGGTAATCAGTGAAACCATTGTAATTAATCAGATTTCTTCCTCCAGGATTGAAGTAGTTTACAAAATATCCGGATTTTTCATTCATCACTTCTCCAAGATTTCTTTTATCATTCCAGATGAAGAATTGATTAGAAGTTGTGTCAGAGTTGTTCGACAAGTATGGTGCTTCTTTGATTTTGTTTGTGTCGAAGGGAGGGATGTATATGGAATCGTTTTTCTGTGCATGTACTTGGAAATTTATTAGAAAGAAGAGAAGAGTTGTAAAAAGTGTTTTTAATGCAAAATGCAAATTGTAAAGTGTAAAATGCAAAATGATTTTCTCGTTAAGATTATTTTGTATTTTAGAGATTGTACTTTTCACTTAATGTTAAACAACATTTTAAAACAACAATGAAAATTAAAATTGCAAAATTATTTTCGATTTCTTTTTGCAGTGATTACGGACTTTGCAACGATTTTAATTAACTCTTCAGTCTCAAGCGTAAAATTTTGTATTTCTTTATCTTGAGATAATCCGCTTTTTCTAATTAGTTTGAGCCAATAAAAAGATTCTCGTAACTCTTTTAAAACAATTTGCATTTTGTGTATGAAGTCTGCTTTGCTTTCTGCTCCGCATGCTTCTTCATAATTTGCACCTGAAGAAGTAGCAGATCGCATTAATTGATTTGATATATGTCTTCCCGCATAGGTATTATCTATTTTGGAAGTAAGTTTAATGCTGCCAGCTCCAAATTCTAATAAACGTTCAGATAATTTTTTTTTATTTTGCATTTTGCTCTTTGCAATTTACATTTGTAAATTACTCTTTCCCATCTACAATCACACCATCATGAATCTTAATTATTCTGTCACATCTCTTTGCAAATTCTTCGTTGTGAGTTACTATCACGAATGTATGGTTAAATTTATTTCTCAAATGAAAAATCAGTTCAATTATAACTTCCTCATTTTCTGAATCCAGGTTACCGGTTGGTTCGTCAGCAAGAATGAGCTTCGGAGAATTTATTAAAGCTCTTGCAACAGCTACCCTTTGTGCTTCACCACCGGATATTTCTGATGGTTTGTGATTTGCTCTATCTTCAATGCTAACTTCTTTCAATAGTTCATTAACTTTTTCTTTTTTATCTTCACCGGAAATCATAGAAGCTATAAGAACATTTTCGAAAGATGTAAACTCCGGTAGGAGGTGATGGAACTGGAATATAAAACCGATCTCTTCGTTTCTAAACTTTGCTATCTGTTTATCACTGTGATTTAGTATTTCTGTATTTTCAAAAACTATTTTTCCGGAGTCCGGTCTATCCAGAGTACCAAGAATATGCAAGAGTGTACTTTTACCAGCACCCGATTTACCAACGATTGCAACTATCTCCCCTTTATAAATTTTCAGGAAAATACCTTTTAATACTTCTAATCGGTTTAATTTTGTTATCTGAAAAGATTTTTTTATATCAATTGCTTCGAGTAAAAGTTCTTTCTCCATAAACTAACGTTTCCTTTTAATTAAAAATGTGTTTTACAAATAATACTACTCCCAACGAATAGATTCTATCGGGTCTAACTTAGCTGCTTTTCTTGATGGATAAAGCGATGCAAGAAAGCACAGAATAAAAGCTGCGAACGGTACAAATATAAAATCTGTAAATCTTAATTCAACGGGTAAAGCATCGAATTGATAAACAGAAGAATCAATTGTATAAAACTCAAAATATTTTTGAGCCAGGACTACTAACAAGCCGATTAACGAACCAGCGACCATACCGATGACTCCAACGGCAATACCTTCGAATAAGAATATCTTTGTAATTATTTTATTCGATGCTCCCATTGCTTTTAAAACACCGATGTCTCTTTTCTTTTCAATGACAGTCATTGTGAGTGAAGCCAGTATATTGAAAGATGCTACAGCAATAATCAAACTCAGTATTGTAAACGTTACCCATCTCTCAATTTTTAGTAAAGAGTATAAACTCTCATTAAGATCATACCATGTCATAACGTTGTATTCGTTTCCTAACAAATTCTGTAATTTACTTTTTACGTCATCTGATTCATCAATGTTATCTAACCGCATTTCAACACCACTTACATTATTGTCAAGATTAAAAAGATACTGCGCGTTTTCAATCGAGACGTAAGCATATTTAGAGTCGTAATCTTTATTATCAGAGACAAATATCCCTCTAATTATAAAATCTTTTGTTAAAGGTTCGACAAATTGTGTAAGAGAACTTTCGAGTCCAACTGGACTTAATAAAGTTAATGTATCGCCAATAACACTTCTCATCCTATCTGCTAATGAAATCCCTAACACAATCCCACCGAAATCGCCTTTATCCTGCAGGTTAAACTCTCCTAATTTTACAACATCTTTGACACCGGAGACTTTATCCACTTTGTTTTCATCTACACCTTTAATGTATAAGACTGTATTCGTGGTATTGTTCGCAAGCATACCTTTATTCAAAGTATAAGGAGCTGCGGTTTCAATTCCTTCGTCGTGAATTGTTTTTATGAGTGATTCATAGTTTTTAATCTTTCCGCCCGACTTCGATTCAATTCTTATATGCGGATCGAAGCCCACAAGGATTTCCGAGACCTTTGCATTAAATCCATTGAAGACAGACAATACAATTATCATAGCGGCTACACCGATAGTAACTCCAACTATGGAAATAATAGAAATTATCGTTATGAAGTTTAATTTCCTTTTTGTGAATAAGTATCTCTTTGCTATGAAGTATTCAGTACTCAAAATATTTATTTAAAATTGTGTATACAGATACAATTGTGTTTACTCATCGAAAACAATTACTGATTCGGTATATTGTCTAACTTTATTATCGTCGATTTTTTTTATCAAATATCTTTTAAGCTCTTCTGATTTTTTATCGATGTCTTTTTCATCAAGTAGATTATTAATTTCATATTTTACATGAAGAATTCTATTAATCAATATGTGTCTTGTAATTCCTGCTGGAATTTTATGCTTGTTGTTCGCAATTCGAAGAATATGATTCTTTTTGAATTTCGGAAACTCGATGAGCGTACCCTTTTTCCTCGTGTATTTTTTTAAGTCAGCAATTCTTATTTCACCTTCTGATCTATCAAAAATAAATTTCTCAAAATATATTTTTACAAATTTATTAAGTTCTTCAAGTAAAGAGCCAAAATCTTTAGGAAGATGAACTACTATAGTTTTATTTTTAATAAGGTCGGTAGCCAGAAGAGTGTTTAGTTTTTGATTTAAAATTGTTTCTCCGATCTTGTAAGATACAAAGTCATACTTAAGATTATTATCTTCGCAGTATAATCTGATTAATTCGATATCAAAATCATATATGAGGTGGTTCCAATCTTTAAGCTGAACCCTGCTGTCCCCGTAATTGATTATTTGAGCGATTGCAAGTTTACATCCTATCACCTTTAATGAGTTATACCTGTTTGCCCCATCTATTAAAATTAAATCGTCTTTATTTCTACCGACAATGATAGGGTTTATGAGATGCCTGCTTTTTGAAATCCTGTTGTAAATATTCCGAAGTCTGTAAGTCTCAGTTGTTTCGTGTAGTTTTAAATCGGAAAGCTTTAGAAGTTCAAGATTGAAATAATTCTGTGTGTAGTTTATCATTTATCTGTGGATGGTCATTTATTTGGATTTTTCAAATTCAATTAATCCTTGCTTATCTAATTTTATATGAATCGTGTCGCCGGGCAAGAATTCCCCGCTTAAGATTTTTTCGGAGAGGGGATTTGTAATGTATTTTTGAATTGTGCGTTTTAAAGGACGGGCACCGTATGTTATGTCGAACCCCAATTTCCCAAGCCAGTCTTTTGCTTCATCATCGATTTTTAATTTGAAGTTTTCTTTTTCAACACGCTTGTTAAGATTGTTTAACTGCAAATCGACAATCTTTCTGAGTTCTTTTGCTGTTAGTGGTTTGAATAAAATAATGTCGTCTATTCTGTTAAGAAACTCCGGTCTGATAGTAGATTTTAAAAGATTCAGAAGTTTCACTCTCAGTTCATTCATTACATCATCACGGTTTTCATCATTTATAGTTTGAAGCTGTTCCTGGATTAACATCGTTCCTAAATTGGAAGTCATGATAATCAACGTGTTCTTGAAATTGACTGTTTTGCCATGCGAGTCTGTTAATCTACCTTCATCGAGAACTTGCAGAAGTATGTTGAACACTTCAGGATGGGCTTTTTCGATCTCATCGAGAAGGACAACACAGTAAGGTCTTCTGCGGACTGCTTCAGTCAATTGTCCTCCTTCTTCGTAACCAACATATCCGGGAGGTGCTCCAATGAGTCTCGATACAGAAAACTTTTCCATGTATTCACTCATATCGATTCTCACAATAGCTTTCTCATCGTCGAATAGAAACTCCGCCAGGGCACGTGCTAATTCAGTCTTTCCAACACCGGTTGTTCCGAGAAAAATAAATGAACCAATCGGACGGTTTTCATCCTGAAGACCAGCTCTCGAACGGCGAATTGAATTTGATACTGCAATTACCGCATCTTCCTGACCTACTATTCTATTAGCAAGATTTTCTTCCATCTTGAGAAGTTTCTTGCGTTCACTTTCGAGCATTTTGGTGACGGGGATTCCTGTCCATTTCGATACGATCTCTGCTATATCTTCAGCACCAACATCTTCCCTTAGCATTTTTTTGTTCTTTTGAATTTTACTTAATTCTTTACTCTTTTCGTCAATGGTTTTTTCAAGCTCCGGAATCCTTCCATATCGTAACTCTGCAACCTTAGCGAGGTTTCCTTCACGTTCGAGTTTATCGGCTTCATGCTTTGCAGATTCAATCTCTTCTTTTGAAGACCTGATAGTTTTAATAAGTTCTTTCTCTAAATTCCAGTGAGCAACAAGTTCATCTCTCCGGGAAGAGAGTTCTGATAATTCTTTTTCAATTTCCTTAAGTCTGAGTTCAGTCGGATTCAGTTTATTATCTTTTGCAGCCATTGTATCGATATGTTTTCAAAAAATTAAATTGATTATTAAATTACTAAATAATAATAGTTATTTCTATGATAATTAAAATAGAGTTTGATAAAACTTAAAGAATAATTATGTTTGTTTATATTAAAAACCTATAAAGTGATGCTTGATGGACCTCTTTGGAAATAAATCTAACAAATCTGTATCAGAAAAACATGAATTCACCCCTTTAGCAGAGCGAATGCGTCCCGAAACACTTGATGATTTTGTCGGTCAAGAACATCTTGTTGGTAAGGATAAGCCTATTAGGTTAATGATTGAGAAAAACGACCCCGTGTCGATGATACTATGGGGACCTCCGGGTACAGGAAAGACTACGCTTGCTTTGATAATTGCTAACCTTGTAAAAGCAAATCTCGTAAAATTATCCGCAGTTTCTTCGGGTGTTAAAGATGTCAGGCAGGCAATTGAAAAAGCTGAATATCATATTAACCAAACAAAGAAAAAAACAATACTGTTTATTGATGAGATTCATAGATTTAATAAAGCACAGCAGGATTCATTATTGCATAGTTCTGAAGAAGGTACAATAATTCTTATTGGTGCTACGACTGAAAATCCTTCTTTTGAAGTTATCTCTCCTTTGCTTTCAAGATGCCGAGTATATGTACTTGAAGAATTGACCAAGAGAGATTTTCTTAGAATTATTTCGCATACCTTGAAGAATGATGTGCACTTAAGTAAAAAGAAGATTGAAATCGAAGATAAAGATTTCTTAATAAAACTTTCCTCAGGAGACGCAAGACGTTTGTTGAATGGATTAGAGTTAGCGGTAAAATTGACAAAACCGAATGAGAAAGGGACAACCACACTTACCAATGAAACTTTCAAAGAAGCATTTCAGACAAAATATATAAAGTATGATAAGAATCAGGAAGAGCATTACAATATTATTTCTGCTTTCATAAAGAGCGTGAGAGGAAGCGATCCTGATGCTGCTGTGTACTGGATGGCAAGAATGTTGAACGGTGGTGAAGACCCGAAGTTCATTGCAAGGCGCATGATAGTTCTTGCTTCCGAGGATATCGGAAACGCCGACCCTTATGCTTTGACTTTAGCAACGAGCACGTTCACAGCAGTTGATTATATCGGAATGCCTGAAGCACGGATTGTTCTATCACAAACAGCAGCATATCTTGCAAGCTGTCCGAAAAGTAATGCTTCATATAAGGCGATAAGCAAAGCGAGTGAGGATGTTGAAAACTTACCCGCTTACGATGTTCCGCTGCATTTAAGAAATGCACCCACGAGATTAATGAAAGAGCTTAATTATGGTAAGGATTATAAATATCCGCATGAGTTTGATAATAACTTTACAGAGCAGCAATATTTGCCCAAAGAATTAGAGAATAAAATATATTACAGACCATCGGATAATGGTGCGGAAGGGAAGCTAAAGAAAAGACTGAATGAGTTCTGGAAGAAAAAAAGAAGATGATAGAAACTTTGCGATAACCTATGCGTAACTAATTTTTAATAATCATTGGTAATTGTAAATTGAAAACTGATTGTAAATTAAAAATTGAAAATTTAAAAAGCATTATGAAAAAAGACCATTTAAACTTTTTGCTTGCACTAATTATCTTCATCGCAATAGTCGGTTGCGGTATATGTAATCGAAGTGAAAGTAACAAAGAGAAGCTTAAGGACCCCGAAGTAAAAGTCTCGGCTGAAACATTAGTAAAGGATTACAGGGAAAACGAAGTATCCGCAGACGATAAATACAAGAATAAAGTCCTCGAGGTTACAGGTGTTGTTAGACAGGTAAAAAAAGAAAGTCTTAGCAGGGTTATAGTTATTCTGCAAAAACCAAAAACCTATTGGGGTGTTAAGTGTCTGTTGGATAAAGAATACAATGAAGATGCAGGAGAATTAAGAACAGGTGATGAGATAACTATTATAGGAAAATGTGAAGGAATAAAATACCGCTCTCCTTATTTAAGGAATTGCTGTATTAAATAGCACACTTTCAGTTCCCCATTCTCTTTCAAATAGAAGGGGGCAAGCCTGCCTGCTGCAGGCAGGGGGTTGAGTTCAACAAAAATCAAAAAGTATTATTATTATTTTATCAATTATTGTTTGTAAAGTCTGAGGCAGGTTTTAATGACTTATCATATCAAAGTTCTCTTTTCTCTATCATATCCTTCGCAAACGCTAACGCTTGCTTTTCATCGTTAAACCAATGACTTGCTTTCTTACACTTAAAGAGTAAAATTTTTTTATAAATGTTAATTATCCAGACTGTAGGATCCTCTATATTATATTTCAAAACTACATAACATTTCCGGGATTTTGATAAGACTTTGTAAGTATTCAATATTATTTTATAATTTATTCTTAAATTAACACAATTACTTTTCAAATTAAATAGTCGTATTTTTATTTTTAGAGATTCATACGATAACAAGCTTTAATGTCAAACTCATTTTTTTAAATGAAAGCAACGCTGATTAAGAATAGAAATCTGCAAGCCTGGATATTGCTTCTGACTCTCGCAATAATCTGGGGCAGTTCTTTTATTTTAATTAAAAAAGGATTAGATGTTTTTTCTCCCGGGCAGGTTGGTTCGCTTCGACTCGCATTTGCTTTTATATTTCTGATTGCTTTCGCTATTCCGAATATCAGGACTGTACCAAATGAAAAATGGAAATATATTATACTCGTTGGTGTAATCGCAATTATGATACCTGCTTTCCTCTTTGCTATTGCTCAAACCAAATTAACGAGTTCATTAACGGGCATACTCAACGCACTCACACCTTTGTTCACATTAATCATCGGTGTTGTAATTTTTAAATTTAAAATGAAATTCTTCCAGCTAATAGGTTTACTGCTGGGTTTTATCGGCTCTATAAGCTTGAGCTTTATTGATTCCGAAGGCGGTTTCGGGCAAATGAACTTTTTTGTTTTATTTATTGTCGTGGCAACCATCTGCTACGGAGTAGGTTCCAACATTGTCAAGGCTCGTCTTTCTGACGTAAACTCGACAGTGCTTGCTTCTTTATCATTGTTAGTGATCGGACCTTTTACTGTTGTATATCTTTTTAGTACGGATTTTATAGATAGAGTTATCAGCATTGAGGGTTCCTGGGAAGCCCTGGGATACATCGCAATTCTTGGAATAGTAGGTACCGGGTTAGCTCTTGCACTCGTTAACAGGTTGATTCAAATTACCACACCCGTTTTTACAAGCTCCGTAACATATCTCATACCGATTGTAGCTGTGATGTGGGGATTGTTAGATAATGAAAAATTGTATCTTATGCATTATGCAGGAATGGTGCTTATCATAGCCGGAGTTTATATAGTGAATAAAGTTAAGTGAAATGTTATTTTGGGGGTGGCGTTTGCAGTGCTGTCCTAACACGCTTCTACTTCCCGCTTGCGGCACAGACCTTTGCGTGTTATGCCTAATGTTGGTTTTCATTTAGCTGTTGGTGGATAACACCAACAGTGGGAGAAGTTTATGAAGCGGGTTTACGCTTGCCTGCAGTAAGCAATCAGTTTGTAAGAGTGAGGGTAGCTTTTGATTTTTACTTAACTTGATTGTTCAAATTAATTATACTTTTTTGCTAAAGACTCTTTCGACTTGCAATTCCGAAGTAAAGTAAGCCAGTATCCTTTATTTTTTAAAATAATCAAAGGATCAAATCGCAACGAAATCCATAAATGCCATAATGACATTTTCTTTGATTGAAATTCCTTAAGGACTCTATCTGCAACATATATAGTCCGTCTTGAAATGTGTTTCATTAAATGTTTTTTCATCTTTTTCCTTAAGGGAATCCTTTCTTCATATTCGATAACGACTTTGAATTTTTTCCAGCTATCCGTGAAATTTCTTTTATTAAACCAAAATTTTGTATGAGTTTGTTCAGGATGCTTTCTATGAGAAACCAAAAGATCACCCAATTCAGCTATTGGGAACTTTGTTAGGACACGGGGCCACAGCTCCTCATCGGCACCTTCGATCTCAGGATCAAACAACCCAACCTGTTTAACAAAGGACTTACGCATCATTACAGTAGAACAATCTATGTGCGAACTCTTTTGTGTTACAAATTCATATACCTGTCCTTTTTGCCAGACCTTATCACCATTGCTTTTGGGCTCACTGATCAGCTTACCTTTAGCATCGATAATATCAACAAGACCTCCCACTAAAGCAAAATCTTTATTATTATTTAAAAATCTTACGAGTTTTAAGATCACTTCACTATCATGAAAAACATCATCGGTATGTAATATATGAATCATTTCGTTATTTGCTAACTCAATACATTTATTCCAATTTCTTTGATAGCCCAGATTAGTCTCATTTCTATGCAGGGATATAGACTCACATTTTCCTTTGTACTTACTGACAATTAATTTAATATTGTCAAACTCATCTTCTTTTGAATGATCATCACAAATTATTATCTCGTAATTCTTATATGATTGCGAAACAATGCTGTCAAGACATTCTCCAAGATACTTGTTGACATTATATATAGGAATAAGAATAGAAATTCTTTCTTCTGAATTAGAAATATTATTATCAGTATTGTTTTTCATAAGGTAATCTTAAATATATATGTTTTTTATCGAATAACGTTGTACTTATATTATTCCTGTCAATAAATTGTAAATGGTCTATTTTAGCATTCAACTCAAAATATGAAATAATAATCCATTTCTAAAATATTTTACACATCTCATCCAAGCTGTTTTTAAAAATAATCCAGGACTTTCTTTAATAAGATAATAATACTTAATAAATCTTGGCGGTCCCAGTTTTATCTCCTTTCCGCTATCCTTCTTACATATTGTTCCAATACATCTTTTACATAAAGGTAAAGTTAATCTGCTCTTTTCAATGTTTTTTTTAAAATCTGTATATTTTTTAGATGTAATAATTTCATTGATTGATGAGTGCTGTAAATTACCAAAACTATTCTCTCCGTTAATATCCAAGCAGCATCCAACTATATCTCCATTACACAGTATGGATAAATTATCATATAAACTACACTTCCCAAATGAGGCTTCTTTGACGAAGTAATCATCAGAAATTAATTTATTTTGCCATAAACCATTTCCCTCTATCCGTATCTCTAAATTTCTCGAAAGACTAACATTTTTTTCATAAGACCACCCGGCTATTAATGATGGTATTTTTATTTTTTCAAATGGAATTGTTTGTTTATATCCTTTTATTAAGTCATGCCAAGACTTTGTTACATTAAGAATTTGAGATTTCTCAGTAATAAAAGGATAAGGAAACACCAAGGTGAAAGCAGAATTTACTGTATGAAAATAACCAAGTGATACTAATTGATTAGAATTTGCTTCATGGACTTTTCGAATAAATGACTTTATCGATTCAATATAGTCCTCATAATTTAGTGGACTATTCTTAGGTACTTTTAGTCTATATTCATGCTCATCTGATGCACGTACACTAATTCCTATTATATCTAGTTCTGAATTTAATAAACCTTTTTGTATTGAGTCTTTTATTAGCAAGTTACCATTTGTTGTTACTTCTAATGTAACCGGATATTTTTTCTTAGAACAAATATATGAAACCATTTCAAAAAATATTCTATGCAGTAAAGGTTCTCCTAAAATGTGGAAATCTATCTTTTTGGTTTTATGATTAGAAAACAAATCATCTACAACCTTCTTAAAAAGTTCAATGTCCATAGATCCTCGTTTTCTTTCTTGTATCGAATTTGGACAATAGATACATGTTGAATCACAAATGTTAGTTATCTCAATAAATACTCGAGGGAAAAACACTACTAAATCTCCATTTCTATTTATGTGATTTTCTATTCCCTTCTGAGAGTTTCAAGAAAGGAGCTCTATAAATATCCTCAGAAAAAATTTAGTACAGATCTAAAACTGGAACATTTTCATTATAATTATACAAAGCTTTTTCCCAAGATAGGGAAATCTTTTCTTTTTTCGTTAAGCGGGAAAATCTAAAAGCACCACAATATTGGCATAATTTTTTATTTACATTAACAAATGATTCATCAAGATTACTCAAGTTCTTTTTACCCAAATTGAATCCGAAAACTCTATCGATGCTACCTGCCATAGGACAAGGGTAGTATCCATATGGGGTTAAACCTATCCCACAAATTGTAATCATTGGACAACCTAATGAAAAGTCGGCATACTTATAAAAAAAACTATCTATAGGTGCTATGTTCACTGGATGAAATTTATAAACCTGTTTTGTTTTTAACGAATTACTAATTCGGATATTAGATGGTATTTTTTTCAATGCTGTTTTTGCTGCCTTTCCAAAACCATTTGTATACAACGTAATTGTTGTTTTTGAACTATGTTTTTTCCTATATAAAAGTAATAAATTCAGTATATCAAACAGTTCATAATTTAGAGTAGATTCACCTCCGCACACATTTATTTCATTCCAAATTATTGAATATCTATTTGATTCATTTATAAATCTCTCAACCTGTTCTGCACTCATACAAGTTTTACTTGGAGCTTGTCGGCATAATCTATTACAATTGTAGCATTTTATATTACAATCATACGTTATTTCTAATGTAATTTTTTTATTAGCTTGATATGGTTTTACAAAATATGAGATTGGTGGATTCACTTTTATAAATAAAGGATATATCAATTTTACTCTTCTTATTTTTCCTCGTAATATTTTATATACTCTGTGTAAGAATCGGATTCTTTTAATCATTTCCTTTATAGAGTTCATAGCTACTTCCTAATTTAAGCTTACCATAAAAATTGAAAATATAGAAAAATAATTATCAGGTCTAACTAATAATTAACCTGCGAATTAATTATTGTTGAGTAAAATTTTATTCTGATTTATAAGTTATTATAATATAAAAGTATTATTACCGATTATCAACAAACTTGTGAAAAAGGGGTAGAGGATACCGGATTTTCACTGCATGCACCTCTTCCGCAACCTACATCAAGAACTGCAGAAGAAGAATCAAGAAGTGAATTGACCCTGTAAAAGAAAACTACCATTCCATCAATATCTGTGAATCCGTCAAATATTGCTTCGGGATAGAATCTTTCTTTGCTTTTCAAAGCCATCCTTTAAGAGTATTTGCCGCCTAATTTTTGGTTCACCTGCCGCGACACTTTTCATCAGAACCTGATAGAATACACATAATTTAACTAATCCACCAAAACTCTGAAATTGTGTCAGAACTTGGTGTCAGGTGCAGCCAATGGTTAGTAAATCCTCTCGCTGTTGGTGTTATCACCAACTATTGTGCCTGTCAGGAGTTCCTCCTGACAGTTTAAAATAACCATTCCCAAAACAAAAAAGACTCCAAAATATTAAGGGGTTCAAAATCTTGAACCCCTACACATTACTCTAATTTACACAATCCCGAAGGGATGAAATTTTTATAGCATTATAAATTTCACAACAACAAAACCCCGAAGGGGTGATATATTCTCTTTTGCTTAAAATTATTTTATTTCACCCTTTCAGGGTTTAATTTTTCATACATTTCTTTCTATAATAATATCATCCCTTCAGGATTATTACCCCTCTACAAATAACAATTTCCTAAATAAAAAAGACTCCAAAAGTTTTTTTACATCTCTCGGAGCCTTTTTCCTGCCCGCCACTCTTTTTGGCGGGTTTGGGTTTCTCACTTCTTAATTCAAAAATCGTTAATCGGTGTTCGTTATTCTTTGCGTCTCTGCACCTTTGCGACTTAACGTGAAACCCTTTTCTGGATTCCAGCGTCCGTTGGAATGACATTATGAAAGGTATAACATAAAAAGGTTTGTGCCGTGCACGGCCTGCCTGATTTATTATAGTCAAGTTTAATACGACTTATTCATCAACAAATAATAAACAATTAATTGTTTATTATTTGTTTTTTTTCTCTATTTAATTTATCCTCTGGTAAAGCACCTTTGCCCGATCCTGATTTT
>JADHVP010000074.1 GCA_016783945.1 Ignavibacteria bacterium | reverse complement strand
CATGAAGCTGTTTATGAAAAATTATATAAATCTTAGGAAAGAAAATATACAAATAGGTAAACATGTTAGGTTAAAACTCTGCATAAAAAATATCATCACAGTTTATTTAGAAGTTCTTCTTTTGATATGCTAAGATGGGTTGCAATTTCTTGAAGTATGTTATTTAATGTACCGATTTTTAAGGGTGAATGATTTGGAACGGTGATGTGATGCTCACCTTCCTCTGATACTCTTGTCAATCGAATGTGACTGCCTGTTTGTCGAGTTTGTAAATACCCAAACTTTTTTAATGACTTTATTAATTTTTCTCCACTTAAGTCACGAGGAATTCTCATACCGGAATCACTTCTTCTTTTACAAAATGAAGTCTGATCATTTTAGGCATTTTATCAGGCTCAAAATGACAGCGGACAGAATCTTTTACCATTTTATGCAAATCATGTATTGTATCCGCTTCTGTGAATATAGGATACTCAAGAGCTTTCGCTTCATAGCCCCCATCGAGAGAATCTTGAACTAAGAAAATTATTTCATTATTCATATTAATACACACTTTATAAACAAATCAAATATAGTACAAATGGGTCTTATACTCAATATGAAAAAATATTGTTTGAAGATGACTTTTTTGTTGTAACATTTGTAGTGCTAACCTTACATGTTTCTACTTCCCGCGCGCGGTATGAACCTGTAGCGTGTTATGCCTGCCTGCTGCAGGCAAGCCTGACATTGGTGCTTATCCGTCAGGAGCAACTCCTGACGGGCACAGAAAAAGTATCTATTTTTATAATTTAAAAACAGATACTTTTAACAAAACAATAAAAATGGCTTTATTAAAATAAAGGAGTGTAACATGAAAAAGTTAATCTTTATGATTGGTTCTTTGAGCATTCCACTTAAATATAATAGAGTTTACAGGTTCATAAAAATTACTTTATGTAGTCTTTTATATGTGCTAATTATTAACATTAACTCTTTTGGACAAAGCTGGAACTCAATACCAGGTACTAACGGTACTGTATACGCTATGCTATACGATAATGTAAATGGGTATCTGTATATTGGCGGAGATTTTACAATGGTCGGGGGAGTACAGGCAAATAGGATAGCAAGATGGGACGGAAATACGTGGAGCCCATTAGGAAGCGGTATGAATAATACCGTGAGGGTTTTATCGTTTTCCTCAGAATATTCAAACAATATAGTTGCTGGTGGTAGTTTTACAATGGCAGGAGGAATAAATGCTAATAGAATTGCTTTATGGAACGGAACCTCATGGACACCAATGACTTCAGGAATGAATGACATAGTATGTTCATTAACATTATGTAAACCTCTAGGATTCACAACTTATTTAATAGCAGGAGGAAACTTTACTACAGCAGGAGGAATTAATGCTAACAGGCTTGCAGCATGGTCAGGTTATTGGGAAGCAATTGGTAATGGCGTAAATGATACAGTTTTTGCACTGAAAAGTATCTACCCTTCAACTTCATTTGTATTTTATGCAGGTGGTAGTTTTACTATGTCAGGTACATCAGAGGCGAAAAGAATTGGCAGTTTTATGTTAGGTGGTTTTTCAAGTCAGCTTGGTACAGGTATTGATAATGGTACAGTATATGCTTTAACCTTTTCTTTATCTTCGTTATATGCTGGCGGAAGTTTCACAATGATTGGCGGAGTTACATACAACAAGATAGCAAAATGGAGCGGGAATTGGTCTTTAGTAGGAACAGGAACAGATAATACCATATATTCTTTTTACACTACAAATACAGTTCCTATCCCGGGTTTTCTTTGTGCTGGGGGTACATTTACTAATGCAGGGGGAGTATCAGCAAATAGAGTTGCTGTATGGAATGGTACAACGTGGTCATCACTTGGAACAGGAATGTCAGGTGGTAGTTATCCAATCGTCAGGGCATTCAGTGATTTTAGAATGGTATTAGGAGCAGGAGGATTGTTTGCTAATGCAGGTGGAACGAATGTTAGTAACATAGCATTATGGGGAAGTATACCTTCGGCTCCCTCAACTGTTTCACCATACTGCGGAGCAACAGGACAATCGCTTACACCTTTACTTGATTGGACAGATGTTTCGAATGCATGGAGGTACGGATTACAGCTTTCGGTTAATCCTAATTTTAATCCATTACGATTAAACATTACAGGTCTTTCTACTTCACAATATACTGTACCAAGCGGTGTGTTGAATAATGATACAACATACTACTGGAGAGTAAATGCTATGAACGGTCTTGGAACAGGTGACTGGTCTTTGATATGCCATTTTACAACCCTGCTTACAGGTGTACCTATATACTCTAATGAGATACCAAAAGAATTCAAGCTATATCAAAACTATCCTAATCCTTTTAATCCAACAACTAGTATTAAAATCGATATTCCCAAATCATACCATAGTAAACTTACAATTTATAATCTGCTTGGAAGGGAAATTGCCATACTTATAAATGAAAATTATAATGCAGGGAGCTATATTTTAAATTGGGATGCTTCAGGTATTCCCAGTGGAATTTATTTTTACAAAATAGAAACTGGTTCGTTCACAGATATAAAAAGAATGGTATTAATAAAATAAACTTCCTCTCTAATATAAACTAAATCCCTGCTCAAACAAAAGAGCAGGGATTTATAATATATAATATATTTATCTTTATGTTTATTATATAAGTCTCCCCCTGACAGCTTATAATTTCTATTATCTCACAGCTCCACAACCACGCTATAACTCCCGTCGCTGCTGCCTGTGTTTGTTATGTTATATGTTATATCAGATGAAAAACATCTATTACAACATTAAAAAACTAATCTCAATAAATTGTTAATAATTAATAAGTTCACCATGAAGATGCAAATCGTATGAGTTATTCCATCCATTATAAATCAACGTACAATATCTTAAAATATCTCTGCCTAAGAGAACATCATAAGGTTGTTTATCCAGAACTGCTCCAAATACTTGCAATGGTATAAGATATTTTATATTTTCTAAAACGATAACAATATCATAAAGGTAATGCTCTGAATCTCCGGATGGTGTTAAAACCTTTTGCTTATCTCTTGCTATTAGATTTAGCTCTGATGCTATATTTTTATCAATTGCAGTTTTTGAAGCCCCTGTATCGATTAGACCTATTACTTTTTTTGTTGGTACTTTTTCTTTTTTATCATTGTATAATTGAATAACAGATGGTGGAGGGAATATCTTTATTTCAACAGTAGCTCCCCCGCTTTCAAGATCAGGTGATTTATAAGACAGGACAGACATTTAAACAAATTTTAAATCTCTTGAAAAGTTTATCACATTGTCATTTTCCAAAATATCTTTAACAAGAAAGGAAACGTTACCATATTTTTCAATACCTGCTTTTAACGCATCCTGTCTGTCATTCCAAACACCGAGTATTTCTTTGTCCTTAATCACTACAAAACCTCCCGATGGATAGTCTTCTTTTAATTTCGCTTTATTATTCTCGAATATTTTAATTTCTTGTTCAAGCATTTTGTATGAATTTAGTGTTTACTAATTGTAAAATATAATACAAAAATTATTAATTTATGATTCCTATGTATTTCATTGTATGAGACATAATGTATCGTGTATATAATATATAAATAAATAATCAATTTTCAAAAGGAAAATTCAGTAGCATTAATCTAAAAATCCACACACATTCCAATCGCTTTATAATTAAGATACCTGTTATAATACTGCCCCTTATAATCCTGACCATCGTAATATGAAAAGAATAGATTTACACCTCTTGAATTGTATTCCCCTATCCTTATACCCATTTCAAGATTTTCGTTCAGATTTGTTTTATCGCTAACTGTAGCAAGCTTAATGTCGTTCGAAAAATACAAACTTAAAAACTCATGCGCGTAATACTGAACTTCGATCCCATATTGAAACGAAAACAGAGCAAAATCATCCGGTATTGAACTGAATAAAAAGTTTACTGCAAAGAGATTCTTAATGAGCGTTCTATCGAATAATTTATCCAGCACCACTGCAATATCGATAAACTCCCTGCTGTAAGTAAACGGTGTGAAAATTGTATCAGCTCTTTCATATACGTGACCATCCTGCAAGTGTGAGGAAATATGCGAGATACGAAGCCGTGAAGATACGAACAAATCGTTTGATAAAGGTCTTTTATAATTAAAATTTACACCGAAGAAATAATCAATAGCATCTACAGGAAATTTAAAATTTGACTCAGACTTTAAATTAGAAAAAGTAAAAGCATCTACACCGAATGAATATTGAGCATCATCTTTGTTAAGCCCGATAAGATCAATCCCAACACCTATATCCAGACGAAGGTTTTTATCATTCACATTTTTTAAAAAGCCTACCCGGGGTTCGAAAACACTTGCTCTTGTTGGCTCGAAAACTCTTTCGGTTGAGAAGAAATAAAGAGTACTTGTGTTCTGGGAATAAATCGAATTGATAAATAAAGAAGAAATAAAGAAAGCTAAAATTACAATCCTTTTCACGAGATAAATTATAATTGAGAGATGCTTTTACTATTGCATGAAAATAGTCTAATCAGCGGTATAAACGTAAACTTATATTCTTTAATTGATCACAAACTTGAACATCGTGAAAAATAACTGGGGATAAACGCCAAATACTAATGTTCCGACAATCGCAACCCAAACAGCAGCTGCACCTAACGAACTAACAATAACTTTCTCATCCAAAAGTTCATCCGGTGCATCCTGGAACCACATGTAAACGATAATCCTTATATAATAATAAACCGAGACCACACTCAACAATATTCCGATAACGGCTAACCATACAAGGTTTGCTTTGATTGCAGCATAGAACAAATAATATTTTCCCCAGAACCCTGCAAAAGGCGGAATACCCGCAAGAGAAAAAAGGAATACAGACAAGAAAGTAGCAAGCAGAAGATTTCTCTTTGCAAGACCTTTATAATCTGCGAGATTTATGAATTTGAAATCTTTCTTATCGTCGCTACTGCTCTCGATGATTGAAACAACTATAAAGGCTCCCAACTGCATGAACGTGTATGCTATTAGATAATACGTAATACCCTTTAATGCAAAATCATTCAAAGAAGCAACACCAACCATAACATAACCCGCACTTGCTATAGACGAATAAGCAAGAAGCCGTTTTATGTTTGTCTGTGCTAAAGCAATAATATTCCCGAACAACATTGTCACAACAGCAGCTATCGCAAACAAAATTCTGAAATCAATTAAATTAAAATATAAAATCAACGGAACAATCGTTCCGACGGCGGCAATCTTACCCGCTGTAGACATCATTCCGGAAACAACCGTTGGAGCACCGTCATAAACATCTGGTATCCACATATGAAATGGAAATATTCCCATCTTAAAGAAAAACCCTATCAGGAATAATCCCATTCCTACCATAAAAATTGTTGACGAGAATACCTTTGGATTTGCCAGAATCCTCGTAATATTAGTTGTGCCGGTTGCTCCGTATATTAAAGCTATACCGTACAATAAAAATCCGGTCATGAAAGCACCGAGTAAAAAATATTTCATCGCGCTCTCATTTGACTTCACTCTATTTCTTAAAAAACCAGCAAGCACATAAAAACAAATTGACATTAATTCCAACCCGATGAATATTATCAAGAGATCGTTTGCAAATACCATCAATAGCATCCCTGTTACTGCGAATAATAATAATGAATAGTACTCTCCAAAATTAATCTCTTCCTTTTCTAAGTATGCTTTCGACGCAAATAACGTTATCAGAATTCCGATTAAGATTATAACGGAAAAAACAATTGAGCTGTTGTTTATTCTTAAGAACTCATTGAAAATTACAAATTCTTTATTCAAATAAGTAAATGAGAATAATATAGCTGCTATAACAGAAACAATACTAAAACCCAAAATAATGTTTTCGCTTTTTTTGAATATCATTTCTAATAGCAATGTGATAACTGCAGCTCCTGCAATTATTAGAAGAGGAATAATGTGCTGAAATTCATTTAAATGAATCATGTAATTAGTAGATTTTTTTAATAGTTACAGGTTTTGTTGAAATATTTTTTGAATAGTTACTACCGTATTTAACTTTGAATGAAAAACTCACTTCTTTCGGTAAATCTTTTGATTTATTCACGTAAAACTCATTCAAATCATGATAAATTCTCATCGATAACGTATCTGTATTATCTCCTAATACTTCTAATGAATATTTTGAATCCGGAACGCTGTATTCCTGAAATTCAATATTAAAATCATCTATAACCAGTCTGTCCGTTCTTAATTTGATATCTGTCACCTTTAGATTCACTTCAGTATAAATCAAAAACCTGAAATTCTCTTTTGATTTATCTACAACAGGCATTAAGTCATACCATGCTTCAACATTTATAACTTTCACATTAATCTCATCTGATAAGTTTTCTTTGGAAGAACCCGAACATCCGAAAAGAACAAGCAAAAACAATATTACAATATTAGTATTTTTTCTTAATTTCCACTTGGTTGACACCAGTAAAATTAATAAACCCAATAACGCTCCAGCAGCATCAGCTAACCAATCAAAAAAATCGCATTCGCGATTAGGAACGAAGTATTGATGTATCTCATCCGATGCCCCGTAAATCATTGTAAATAATAATGAAAATAACAGAGCATGTTCTTTCAATTTAATATTTTTATTTTGATTATTTAATGAATAAAAAAATAAAAAGAATAAGATTAGATAAACAACTAAGTGTAATAATTTATCAGAAAATTCAAAATCCGTTTCTGGAAGTTCTATGGAAGGAAATGAAGACTGCACAAAAATTGCAGCACAGTATAATACAACCGGGATATGATATTTATATTTTCTCAGAAACTTCAATATCAAAGCTCTTCTTTAACGATAGGAATTTCATCAATCAGGTCTGATGCAATCGTTGTACTGTCGCCTGTCTCATCGAAAAGTATATCACCGCACCTGCCATGTATGTACATTCCGTACACAGTGCTGTTCATTGCATCGAGTGTTTGTGAATACGCACTCGCAATAATTCCCGAAAGAACATCCCCGCTGCCTATAGTCGCTAAGTTCTCTCTTCCTGTGGAATTGATATAAAAATATTCCCCGTCTGTTATAATTGTTGGGGAGTTCTTCAATCCAAGTATAACATTGTATTCTGCTGCAAATTCTCTGGCTATTGTGTGGAAGTTTTGTTTTATTTCACTCAGGTTTAAACCTGTAAGATTCGAAAATTCACCGTAGTGAGGTGTAAGAATAATATTTCTTTTTTTCTTCTTTAACAAATCAAGGTGTCCTTTGAAAGCGAATATACCATCAGCATCGATTACGAAGTTATTGTTATTCTGTGAAACAACCATCCTAACAAGCTCGAGAGTTTCTTCATTTCTGCTGATTCCCGGACCGATAAGACAAACGTCGCACCATTCCAACTTCTCTCTTATTATATCATACGAATCTTTTGAGAATGATTTAAACTCATTATCAGCCAATGAAAGGGTTATCACTTCTGTCGTTTTAATTTCCATTATTTCGTTAAGAGATTCAGGAATACCTAAAATTACAGCCCCACTCCCCGCTCTTAATGCGGACAACGAACTTAAATACGCCGCACCCGTGAATCCTGGAGAGCCTGCAAGGATAAATAACTTTCCGTTTGTGTATTTATTTGAATTTATATTTCTCGGTGGTAAAAATCCTTTAACATCACTTACTTCAATTTCATACATATTCTTTATGTTATATCCATCAAACTCTTTATCTGAAATACCAATATCCATTATTTCAACAGCACCGCTAAACTCTCTTCCATTACTGAACATAGAATTGAATTTCTTTACACCCATACTCAATGTAACATCTGCTCTTATGCAATCTTCTTTTGTTTCGTGACTGTCAAGACCGCTTGCTGTATCGATAGCAATGACCTTCTTATTCCCGATGCTATTTACAAAAGAAAATACTTTTTTCAACCGTGCTTCGAGTTCGCCTTTGAATCCTATTCCAAAGATAGCATCGATTATCAATGGATTATCAACACTCAACTCTTTTTTAACACCCTTAACATCTCTGCATTCTTTAATTGATAGCTCCCCTTGCGTTGTCATCTTTTTTAAGACATCATAATTAGTTTTCGCGTCACCCTTTAAATCAGAAGCGGGGTACAAAAGAAGAACTTTCACAGGAACACCTTTGCTCAATAAATGACGTGTAATAACAAAACCATCGCCTGCATTGTTACCCTTACCGGCAAGTATTATTACATTATTGAAATTCTCGCTGCATACGGTTTTATAGATATACTCGGCAGAGTTCTTCCCTGCATTTTCCATCAAGACGATAGAAGGAATGCTTAAAGAAGAAATAATCTTTCTTTCGGCATCTAATACTTCCTGATTAAAAAAAACACTTCTCATAATTAAAATTTAATATCATTCTGAAATGAAATAAAAACCACTAACCTTAACTTGAACTTAACTAACTAATTCCTTCAGCTTTTTTATTGCTTCAGCTTTATTATCTGATTTAAAGACAGAAGCACCGCAAACAAACATATCAGCACCCGCATCCGAAACTTGCTTAATATTATCCAGACCAATCCCGCCATCTACCTCTAATAAACAATTCAAATTACGAGCATTAATTAAAGTCTTCAACTGTATTATTTTCGGTATAACACTTTCAATGAATCTCTGCCCTCCAAAACCGGGGTTAACGCTCATAATCAACACGTAATCTACATGCTCCAATATATCCATCAGCAAATTTGCAGGGGTTGCAGGATTTATTACAACACCAGCTTTCACACCAAGGTCCTTAATTTGATAAATCAATCTGTGAAGATGTATATTGTTTTCATAATGAACGGAAATATAATCTGCTCCGGCTTCATAAAACTCATATACATATTTAGAAGGATTCTCAATCATCAGATGCACATCCAATGGCAAATCAGTAATCTTATTAATAGTTGATACAAATGAAGGACCGAAACTAATGTTGGGGACGAAATTACCATCCATTATATCGCAATGAATTATATCGGCTCCGGCAGCTTCAACTTCTCTTATTTCTTCTTCTAACTTCGAAAAATCAGCGGAAAGAACAGAGGGACAGATTTTCTTCATAAATTATTATAAGTGGAATTAAAAAAATAAAATCGAATGGAATATATCTTTAAATTGTTATCACCTTACAAATTGCCCGTCTTCGTATCATCATCCTTATCCTTAGGTTGTTCTTTTTTCTTCATTTCTTTAGGCGGATCCTTTTTCTTCTCTTTTGGTTGTTCTTTCTTTTCACCGTCTTCTTTAGGTGTATCTGCTTCCGGTTTTGGTTTAGTATTTTCTGTATCTTCTTTGATATTACTGTCAACACCGGTTTCGTCTTCATCAAGAAACTCTTCCGTTATCTTTTGTTTTGACACAAACACATCGACCTGTGTATTATCCTTAGCAGATTTATCCTTCTTCGGATATTGATCAACAATCTTTCCCGGGGGCTGGTTGCTCGACTGATACGTAACTTTTCCTAATTGCAATTTACTGTCAACGAGTATCTTCTTCGCCTCAACAAGATTCTTACCGATAAGGTTGGGTATTACTATGTCTCCAAGCCTGGGACCGTTACTCACGATTAAATCAATCTTCGTATCTCTTTTTACAAGACTTCCCGGCTGAACAATTTGCGTAATCACAACATCGTCATTATACTCATTAGAGAATTTCTTAACGACTTCACCAACCTTCAGGTTTCTCTGCTCTAAAGTAAAAGTGGCAGCTCTTATAGTCCTCCCGACAAGATTCGGAATTTCGATAAGCTGTTCACCGCCGCAAACCACAAGATAAATTCTTCTCCCATCCTTAACCATCTGCTCGGCGGGAGGATTCTGGTCGATTATTTCCCCGATAGGTCTCGACTCGTCGAACCTCGTTTCCTGCTTTACCTCAAGACCTGAATCTTCGATTATCCTCTTTGCTTCGAGATAGTTCAGCCCGATAACACCCGGCACTTTCACGAGGTCGGAATGTTTCACGTACCACGGCATTATGATACTATTGAAAAGAAAAATAATCCCAATTATAGCAACAACTAATATTAATAATTTCTTTAACACGACCTCAATTTAATGAACTTAATTGAAAAAAAGTATTTAATTCTAAATGAGCGGATTGTGTTACATATTGTTAACTATAGAAGCAAACGATTGGTTTCTTTTGGTAACATTTGTAGTGCTGTCGTAACCTGTTTCTACTTCCCGCTCGCGGCACAAACCTGTGGAATGTTATGCCTGTCAATGCAGGCAGCAGGAACTCAAAGCGTCAGGTTTTTATTTTTAAATCATCCGGGTTTCTTCTGCTGTCAAAAATGGTAATAATAATAATCCTTTCTTTTTCTATTTTATAAAAGACTAAATAGTATAAACAGATTACTATTCGAATGTCATTCTTTGAGGTTTTCTTACCAATGAGATTGTTGCTTTTAATATTTTTTAAGGTGAGTTTTAATTTATTGTTTAACTTTCGGGAATATCTTTTATTTCCAGTATGTTCATGCCAAAAAGTTAGTATCCTCCGCCATTCATCTTTTGCTTTTCTTGTCCAGATTATTCGCTTAACCATCTATCTATTTCTTTTTGGACATCTTCATCTGATATTGTCTTTCCTTCCCGAACTTGCTGCAATCCTTCATTAATCTCTTTTTCTTCGTCTTTGCTTAAAACATAAACATCACCTGAAGTCGATTTATAATCCAGGAGTTTATATACAGCTTTCAATAACTCCACATCATCAATGTCGTCAATCTTGCTTATTAAAAGTTTTTTAAGTTCTAAAGTACTCATCGCTTTATTTGTTTACGATAATTTAACAAAATGTAATAACACTAAAAACGAAAAAGAAGAAAACCGGATAGCAATTATTGTTTATCTTTTACACATTAAAATCACACACACAAACAATTATTCGTTACCTGCCCTGTAGCGTAAGCGTACAGGGTTCATTATTCATTATTCATTATTCATTATTCATTGTTTCCCTCCCCCGTGCGGATTTGAAACAGAGGTGAGGATGGGACTTTTTCGTCTGGAGGAACTCCTGACGGGCACAGATAATCATATATCAATATAACCAATTGCATCTGATTTATATTCTTCAAGATTTTTTAAAAGGTAATTCTCTCCCTTTCTTAATTTATGAAATCTTACAACACAATCATTATAACCTAATTCATTTTTTTCATCATAGGAAATAATAATTCTAAATTTATAATTAGGAAATTCGTTTTTTAATTTTAAAGATAATATTTCACAGAAGATTAACCCAAGTTTTAATAATGATACTCCTCGATCATCATATAAATAATCACTCATATGAATGTGATTAAAAAAAGCTTCAAGATTAGTATTGTCAATATAATCACCAATAACATTCTTGGAAAAAATATCTTTTTTAAATATTATGCAATCTAAATGCTCCGCAAATTCAGAAATTATCAAATCTGCAAAACCCAATATATCTGATATAAAGGTTTTATTCTTTAACTTTTTCGATTTTGAAATTAACCGTTTCATTAAACGGTTTGAAGTTGTTAATTTTATCACAAATTTTTTCCTCTCCGATTACGAAGCACAGCTTCGTAGCCTTAATTATCATAACGAAGCAGGGCTTCGTTACGAGTTGAAGAAGCTCCTCTGCGTCAGTATAATTTTTTTTCGCTGGTAACGAAGCCCTGTGAACTGTCATTCCAGCGCACGCTGGAATCCAGAAATATTATTTTCTCTTTTTTATATAAACATTATCCTTAGTTCTTGCAATATTTTCAACACTATACAAAGGAACCCTTACTGTATCTTCCGACCATAATAATATTTCATCCATATATATATCTCCAACATCTTGAAGCCTATAAGCTTTAAGAACTACTATTGAATCAATCTTTTTTATTTCCAGTTTATATAAAGAATCGAATCTAATCTTTTCGTATTCAAAAGAAATCAAAGAATCTATTAATATCTTTGTAAGAATATAATAACCTTTCCCATTATAATCCTTAGCAAATATAATATCATAGTCTTTGAAGAAAGACTTGCCAAAATGGTTAATATAATAATGGTCTTTCTTTCTTTTTGGTTCGAAAGATGAAGATGAACACGAAAAATAAAAAATTATAGTTAGAATGAATAAAGAATATATATATGTTTTTAATTCTCCCATTTTTAATTTTTCATTTAATAAGTGCCATCTTCCTCGTCTCCATCGCATTCCCATCCGCTGAAAGACGGTAGAAATACACTCCGCTTTGAAGCTCATCCCCGTAAAAGCTTACGCTGTAGCTCCCTGCATTAAGGTTTTCATTAAATACCTCATCCCGTTTCCTTCCGAGACAATCGTATATCACGAGATTGTAATCACCTTTTCTTTTTATGTCGAACTCGATTGTTGTCTGGCTGTTGAATGGGTTGGGGTAGTTTTGATGAAGTGAAAATCTATCGGGTATTTCACTTCTTATTTGGCTTATAAACGAAACACCACCGTTTGTTGTCCGGAGGATTATGCCGTACTCACCAACTGCAGTCCCCGTATTCGCATCGGTGAAGATAACATCCAGTAAATTTATCGATGTTCCACTAATTT
>JADHVP010000073.1 GCA_016783945.1 Ignavibacteria bacterium | reverse complement strand
ATTAAGACATTATCTTGCAAGACTTAAAAGAAAAACAAAATGCTATACAAAGTGCCCTACTGTGTTATATTATTCTATACTTTTACTAACAGAAAAACTAAAAGGTCAGTTATCTATACTATATTAGCAATGCCAAATTATTAAATCCGGAACGCACATAAATGTAATCACGATACAATTTATACTCTGTTCCAACTGCAAATATCAATCTCTTCCCTTCTGAGAAATTTATTTGAGGAGATATTATTAATGATTCAACAGGTTTATATGAAGCACCGAATTTAACTTTCGCTGGGTATTTATCCGAATCTTTATTCAACTCAATGCTTGCTCCAAATAAATCCTGAAACATTAAACCAAAAGTAAGCTTATCAGAAAACTTCGACATAAAGCCTATATCGAAACCAACACCGCTCCCAGAATAGTCAGCAATCGAATGATGCAAAAATTTTATAGAACACCCCATTCTTAAAGTTTCTACATACATAACCGAATAAGTCAAAAAAACCGCTATTTCATTATCAGAAAAAGTAGTCCCATCAGGTCCTGTATTATCCGGAACGTATGGTATGTCCCCAACATTAAGATAAACTACACCCAGTCCAATAGTGCCAAAGCTAAAAGGCTTAGCAACAGCTAAGTTACCATAATTTATTCCGTCCACATCATTAAATAAACTCGAATACATTCCTAATACCTGAGTCTTATCTAGCAGACTGAGTCCGGCTGGATTATAATAAATCGAAGATACATCATTTGAAACTGCAGTGAACGAATTACCCATTGCAGAAGCTCTGGCGCCAAAACCATTTTTCATAAATGCACCGATTTCACCACCTTCACCACTTTGTGCATATAAATTATAATTTAATATAACTAATACTGAAACAATTATTACTTTATACATTTTAATCTCCATAAATTAATTTTTATCTAATAATTCCTAACTTTTGAGTTTTTTGAAACTCCTTCCCATTTACGATTGCTTTAACCATATAAATATAAGCCCCACTTGATACTATCCTTTTGTTTTCATTTCTTAAATTCCACGTATAATCCCAGTAGAATCCATTCCTGATAAATCCTGTCTTCGAAACTTTCTTAACTAACTCACCACCTATATCAAAAATTCGAAGCTCAATACTCTCAACATTAGCCGGTAATTCTAATCGGAAAGTCGTTACTCCTTCTGTTACAGGATTTGGATAATTGAATATTATCCCAAGCTCATCCTTTTGAGGTGAAATTGTATCTGTGAAGTCAGTCAATCTCGAATTTCCTAAATCATTACCGAATGATCTCCATTTTATTGCTGAACTTGAATCTGTTAAAGGAAGTTCGAATACCTTTAGCGTCTTATCGAATGATGCTGCAACAACATCAAGCATTCCATTATCATCTATATCATCAATTGCCAGTGATGATATTATCCACGAGCTAAAGGAAGTGAAATATTCGAGGGAGTTAATATCCATTTGTCCATCATCAGTTAAAACGAAAATTGAACCGTTCATTAATCCTATTAAAATCTCGAGCTTATCATCACCGTTAACATCTGCTATTATAGGACTTGATAATATTTCAGATACCGTTTCAAATTCCCATTCTTCAGAAATAGTGCCACTTGCACTTAGTGCTAATATTTTACCATCAATAGTTGCAGCAATAATCTCGGCTTTTCCATCATTATCGATGTCAACAACAACAGGTGAAGAAATAAACTCACTGGAAAATTCCTTTTCCATATTGATATTCCCTCTCTTATCAATAATATAAAGAGTATTCCCGGCTGTAATGACTATTTTATATTCATCACTATCAATTTTTGAAATGACAGGGGACGAATATACTATGCCGTTCAATTTCTTTGGGAAACCCTGTCTTACATTTCCAAGCACATCTAAAACAGTTATTGAGCTGTCAATTGTACAAAAGACCATTTCCTTTGCACCGTCACCATCCATATCTGCTACTGCAGGGGATGACATTATTATCAAACTTCCATAGGTGTCCTGTGTTGTTTGTATTCTCTTGGGAAATCCATTAAACAGTTCAGCTTGATAATTATATACATATACACTTCCATTACCGGAAAATACTATTATCTCTTTCTGCCCGTCACTATTAATATCAGAAATAACAGGTGATGTTTTTATCGGAAATCCTGTAGATACCGGGAAGCCTGCCAATGAATCTCCTTTTTGGTCAACAGCATAAACGTTACCATCACCGGAACCAAAGACTATTACACTGCTTCCATCTTTCCGCAGGTCTATAGCCGCTGTTGATCTTATTATCCCTTGAGTCTTCACAGGGAATCCGTTTAAGATTTCCCCGTTCGATTTGTACACATAAAGATTTTTATCTATTGAACCTACTACAATTTCTTTATTTCCGTCACCATTTATATCTGCTAACTTAGGAGATGCAAAAAAACTTCCCGCAGTATCTGTCATCTTTATCCTTGCATTATTCCTGATTGTATTTGCAACAGATAATTCTCTTATATTATCTGCAAGAAAATCCGTTCTGATAACTACTCTTTTATTCCATACCTTTGTAGTATCCGGAAAATCAAACCAATCAAGATTTGTCATTTTCCCGGAAATAATGTAATTCACAAAGTTCGGATATGCTCTCCAGATAGCAAAATTAGGTCCCTCTAAATCCCATTTAAAGTTATTCGGCAGTTTATAAGCAAGATCAAGGTAGTATCCGTATAAAGGAGTATAAGAGATTGCATTGTTATCAACATTTTGAGTATTCCCCATACTTCCCGCAATGGATGCAATATGAATATCCAGTCCGGTTTCAGTTCTAATATAAGGATCAGAATGACTGTTAAGAAATGAGCTTATTGGATTTTGATTAGGATCCACAATAACTGTCAGCTTAGCTTTGAAACCTTTTATTACTCCAATTTGATAGGGGTCTGTATTTGCAAAACCGGAACCTGGCATTGCTTGTATTGTAGATGGAAATACAATAATTGTAAATCCTCCATTTCGTGTCTCCGGTCCAAAGCTTAAGCCCGGTATAACATTATTAAGAGTGTCCCAAACTGTGAACGAAACCGTTGATGTTCCATTTAATACAATTTTATGTTTAAACTGGCTGTCAAAAGATGAACCTCTTGCAAGTGCTTCGTAGTCATAAGTTAATTTGGTAATTTTCATCTGCGAATTTGACACACGTGTTTGAGTTATACCTGCAACAAAATCATTAACGTCCCAATCGTTCCACGAACTGTTCTTTAAATCTTCATACGCCTTCGTATACTTTGTAATTAATGTTTGCACCTGGGTTGTTCGCACATATGTTGCAGTAGTACTTTGAACATTGATCGAGTCTCCAGAAGCGATTCCTTTTGAAGAAGTTGTTACGATGAAATTTGAGTGAGTAGGAATGTTAGTGTTGTTATGATAAACAGAATTAATTCCAGTAACGATGCTAACATTAAGACTGTCTCCAGGATTAAAAATATAATTCTGCCATTTTAAAGCTTTCTCTCCATTTGAATAAGTAGTTAACTGTCCTGAACCAAGATTACCCTGTGAACTACTTACCATATTGGATGAATAATAATTTAATCCATCCTGTAACAATACATTCGTTTCTGTACCTGTTACTGGAACACTCGATACGTTTTTGATTACACTATTAAATGTAACATTGTCTCCAGTAGTACAACTATTTGTAGAAGGACTCGATGTGATTTTTATATTAGGGACAAGAACACCTGCTGAATAACTCATCCAGTCATCACTCCAATTCGAGATAGCTACTGATACTGGCTGAGTTGATACAACCGTTAGGTACGGTCTCCGTCCACTCTGCGTTAAGAGTTGATATTCGTTTTTATCTAATTTAAAATCGATATATGCATTTGGCTGAATACTGATAACTGTATCGATAATATTACCATCGGTGTCTATGTCTTTAATCGATACAGAAGTATTATTGTAATAAGCGGAAATGAAAACATGTGTAAACTGCCCGCTGGGGCCCTGCTGCCCAAAGGTTGTATTTGTAAAAGGATCCAAACACTTATTTTCTTTACATGGTGGAAGCACATAAATAAGAAACTTCTTCCCCGCTCCATTCTCACTCTCAGAAGCAGCATATGAATAAGCATCCGATTTATTGTACGAACCCGTTTCCATATAATTCGCTTCGAAGAGCCCTATCTTCCCGCCGGTAACAGATACCCGGAATAAT
This sequence comes from Ignavibacteria bacterium, assembly GCA_016783945.1. Taxonomy (GTDB): domain Bacteria; phylum Bacteroidota; class Ignavibacteria; order Tepidaquicellales; family Tepidaquicellaceae; genus BS750m-G4. The sequence goes on along the minus strand of JADHVP010000073.1, from coordinate 8,518 downwards.
CCAAACCTCTGCCCTGAACTTGCTTTCCAATCCGCATGCTGTAGTGAGTTTAAATTGTATGTATCAATAGTCGTCCATGAATTTGAATTGTTAAGATAATCAAGTTTCGCAGAGACTCCATTATTAAAGCTTACCATTCTCAATTCCTGCTTCCCTGCAGATTGAGTTGGCACTGCAAAAATAAAGTAATTACCAACCGAAGATCCATTATTACCCGGAACATAACTACCCGCGTCTCTCTCATTTTTATAAAGAGCCCCAAACTGCACAGTTACAGGTTTAGAAGTTTCGACCATATATGTTCTGCCAGGTTGAAAAAGATTCCTGCCGTTTACATAATAGTAAATAAGGTCCTGTTTTACATCCATAAAACCGTATGCAACAGTTGTGGAATTAATAACGTCTACAGAGCATTTACCGGTTGTTGTTTTTGGTATAACCGTTACATCTTTTATGTCAACGAATGTAGAATCTTCATAAGGAAAAATATTTAAATCTCTCGGTGAATACGAAGTCTTTGGCGTATAGATGTAAAAAATATTTCCTTTCATTGTATAATTATCCGATGGAATCCAGTCATGCTGCCAATCTGAGTTTGTTGATTGAGATACTAATACGGGTTTATTGCTGCTTACAATAAAATAATCTCCATCCCATTTTCCACCTGCATCATCATTTATACTTCCATTCCTGATATATCTAATGTAGGTTTCTCCTCGGTTTAATAATCCTGACCATGAATCATCATTATCTCCATCAAAATTATCATCTGTTAATATGACAAACGTAGAATCACTAAAAGCAGTAACTCTTATACTGGAATAATAATTGCTATTTTTATTATTTGGGGGCACATAAACCTGAAATTTTGTGTTTGCATCAGAACCAAATAAATCAATAGACACTACAAGTATTAAAAACGTTAAAATAATTTTTTTCATTTTGTTAATTTTTCTTTTTTGGTGAAATATATTTGCTGAGCAACTTGCCTTCTTTTTTAACCCTGCTAAGAAAAGCCTTCCATAAACTCCCATCTGCCATTAACCTCCTTGAATCAGTCCAAACATTTGCATCATAAGATTTAACCAAACTAATTCTTCCTTTTTCCATAAGTGTCATTGCCATCCAGCCATCCGACCATCTGGGTCTTGATATATTAAATCCTCCTACGGCTTTTCCGTCTTCCGTTCTAAAACCAAAATTGAAACCAAGAACATTTAGATATTCTTTATTTCTACTTCTTAGCTTGAAATGGAAACTCGTTATAAGCTCGTAGATTGATAGCATTACCCTTGTTTTTCCATTGGGAGGTATTAATGAATATCTTCCGTATGAGCAGCTCACAGAATGATCTTTCAAATTATTTACGTGTGCATCCACCCAACCAGGAGGATATATAGAATCTGAATCTGCGCAGAGATGATAAACACCTTTTGCTGCTTCCAAACCTGCTTGCCTTGCAAAGCTTATCCCCTGTTTTGGTTCCGAAATGGTTTTCACTCCACACCTGTCAAGAAGTTCCTGTGTTTTATCAGTTGAGTTATTGTTTATTACAATCAATTCTGTCGGAAGTTCAGTTTTAATTTCAGAAAGCGAAGATAAGGTTCTGGCAATGTTTTTTTCCTCATTCCATGCTGGAATTAAAATCGAAACAAGAGGTTTGTCTGATTTAAACACTTTCAACTTCGACGAGATGTCTTTGAAAAATTTATTACTAAGATCATCAATGTTTTGATACTCGAACATATGTCTCCTTACCCACTTAGGAACTACTACTTTAAACATCCTGACCTCCTTGTATTCTTTTAGTTTCGATTCTTGTCTTACAAGATTCATCAAGCTGTCTGCATTTATTAACAATTGCAATACATACGAAGAATAACAGGCTTATCGGATATTGTCCAATGGCTTCTTGAGGAAAGTTAGCTATTGTTAATGCGTATAGAACTGTTAACATTCCCAACGAATATGTTTTCAGCAAAGGATCTTTTATTCTGAAATAGTCTTTTATTCCACAATAAAAGACAACAAACAACAACGAGCAATAAAAAAACAAACCTATGTAACCCATTTCAACTGCTATTCTCATAAAACCACTGTCAGGAGGGAAATTAGCAAGTGGAGATTCAGGAGAAAACTTCTGACCCCATTCACCTACACTCCCCAATCCACCTCCCATTGGATGAGTTTGTATATAAGGTTGAATGTAAGCCTGGTTTCTCACTCTCACTTGATAAGAAGGATCATCACTCGGATGAAATGCCGATTGAAATCTTGCCAGATTCGGATTACCCGTTGGCATTCTAATTAAGACAATGGTGAGTACAATAAGTACTCCTGCTAATATCAGTACCCTCTTTCGAAAAGTAATTATCGTATAAAACATAAAAGCTGCCGGTGGTAATACGTATGCTGCACGCGTCCCGGAATATAGCATTCCGTTTATCATAAACAAACCGAGTAAGAACAAAATAATTTTTTGAGATCTCTTGAACGGACCACCTGCTAATACAAAGCACAGAATACTCGTAAACGACATAGATATTCCAAACACTAAAGGATCGGAAAAAAATGAGAACTTCCTGAACTTCCCATATTGAAACAGAAGTGCATATCTCTCCTGTGTTTTCATTATCCAGTTCATCTCGTACTGAGGAAAGCCAAAAAACTCCTGTATATATCCATACAAGCAAGCTAATGCCATCAGGAAAATCCATAATTTTATCAACCATGTAATAAACTCTTTGCTTTTGATAGCATACATTAATATGAAATATAGTATCATTATACCTGCTATGCTTCTCACAGTATAAACCCAAGCCAGAGTTGATTCAGCAGATGGATTTGTGAACTCGAGCAGATTGTAAAGTATCCAGACAAGAATCATAAAACTAATTAGATTTTTTGCAAAGCTCCAATCTCGTTCTTTAACCTGCTTAATAAACAATCCAAAGAACATTATTCCGATTAATACATCCATCATTATTCCAAATTGTACATCTCCTACAAATCGCTTTAGTCCGAGTAAAAAGAATGCTAATATAATTGTGAATGAAATACCAAACTTAAAATTAAACAAGCAAGCTATCACCATAGGAAGTCCAATTATCACTGCCGATAAAACTACTCCAATTTTTTCGCCCAACTTTACAACAATGATAGTTGCACAAATCGTAACAAATAGCAGGATTAAAAAGCCAAATAAATTATTAAACTTCTCAATTAGTATTCTTTCTCGAAGCCAATCCATTACCTTTATCACGAAAGGTTTTCTGTTACTCCTATTTCCTATTTCAATCGCAAATTCACTCATATCTTAAGAAACTCTCACAGGTAAAATGCCACTTAATTGTTTTGGAATAAACCTCAATTTGATTTTTATCTTCCTCTGTTGATTTTGACAATATCTTATGAACTATAAACTGAGCCGAATACTTGAACAACCATAAGAAAAGAAAAATAAACGTTCGAACTCGATAAGCATAATAAGTCAGAAAACTATAATGTTTTTTCAGGAATAAATAAAAACTTTTGTAATTTTGAATAAACATCACAGCTCTTCTTTGTCTTGAGCTGGATTTTCCTAAGTGAATTATTTCGACATCAGGTAAGAAAATTGCTTTGTAACCTGCTTTCCTCACTCTTAAATAGTAATCCATTTCCTCGGCGTATATATAAAACCTATCGTCTAAATACCCAACCTTATCAAGCACTTCTCTTGTAATTAAAATCACTGCACCGTAAGACCAATCAATCTCTCTCAACTCATTATGATCCCAATATGACATAAACGTCTTTTTAGTATTCAACTTCTTAAAGAGCTCCGCAAAAAACCTGTTTTCAAAAAGAGATGACCAAAAGGAAAAGAAGTTGTTTACTGACTTTTGAAGTGTTCCATCATCGTTTAGAAGTTTACAGGTTACAATACCCGCACCGTTTTTTTTGTTTTCATCGATGTACTCAACCATTTTATCGATTGCATTTTTTATAACTATTGTATCAGGATTCAGGAATAAGATATTTCTGCCTGATGCAATTTCTAATCCCTGGTTATTTGCAGGGGCAAATCCTTTGTTGTCTTTGTTTGAAATTAGTTTCACGTCTGAGAATTCTTTCGCAACCATGTCTGCTGAATTATCAGGAGAATCATTGTCTATTACAATAATTTCAATAGTGTACTTCGTTGTTTCGTCATAAATAGACTCTAAACACTTCCTCAACAAATCAACTGTGTTCCAGCTTACTATTATGATTGATACATCTATCATAAGAAATATTTTATTACATTAAATTCTTTTATCACAAAATCCGTTAAAAGACAACAATCTTCATAAAAATTCCGAGAAGCGTTAAGAAACAAAAACCAATTGCAACTTTTTCTATTATTTTCTCTTTAGGATTTAGCTCATCACTATTGCAATAAGAGCACACTCCTTCAGGTAATAATTCCCGACCACATATTTCACATTTATTTGACATTTCCAATTTTCTCCCACCTTTTATTCTCAAAATTATATTTTAAAATCACTTTTGCAGGATTACCAACAGCAACCGAAAATGAAGGAATTGATTTTGTAACAACCGCACCCGCTGCAACAACAGAATGTTTACCAATAGTTGTACCTGCTGTAACGACTGCATTTGCTCCAATCCATACATCATCTTCCACTACAACCTCGCTCGTAGTTGTTTTCTGTAAGCTGGGAGGAACATTAATATCTTTGTATCCATGGTTCAACCCTGACAAGACTACGTTTTGAGCAAACATCACATCATTTCCAATCCTAACAGGTCCAATTAATACATCACTCATTCCAATTCTCGTCCTCTCCCCAATTAATACATCCCCAACTCCATTATTGATTGTTGAAAAATCCTCGATAGTTGAATCAGTACCTAAGACAAATTTATTGAAAGGCATTAAATCGCATCTTGTTCTTCTTCTAATAAGAGAACGTTTTCCTTTTTTATGTTTTAAAGGATTTAGAAATAACTTTACCCACAATCTCGGTCTCGCCTGGTTTCTTGGCATTAACATCCGTAAAACGAAACTCTTTATTTTTGGATTCGATTTTATTCTCGATAAAAAACCGCCCTCCTGATTATCATTTGCAGATACATCTTTCTTTAATCCATTTACTGAATTGATCGATTTGTATATTTCCTTGACAACATTATCCCAAGTGTGGGTTGATGCAAACTTCCTTCGGGATTCAGATTTTTCCTTCGTGTTTTCTTCAATTGCTTTCTCTATAAGATTTACATACTCTTCTTTGCTTTCCGCTAGATAAGTGTAATCTTTAAACACTTCCATCGTTTCTGTTTTTGTTGCCACCACTGGTTTTCCCATTGCTAAATACACATCGACTTTCAATGGATAATTACCTTTCGTTATTGGATTAACAACTTGCGGGTTGATGCAAACATCAAAACTGTTAACGTATGAAGTTAATTGAGTAATATCTTTGGGACCAAGGAAATGAACATTGCTTAATTTATGTAGTTCACTTTTTTTGAATTCATCATCTTCAGGTCCAACAAACACTAAACTCCATTCAGGTTTTGTCCTTGCAATATAAACAAGTAAATCAATATCCAACCTTAACGTGTATAACGTTCCGACATAACCTATGATAGGTTTGGAAATATTCTTAACATCTTCGGGTACTTCTTTCGGTAGAGGTTCTTCAAAAATTGATTCATCACAACCCTGACCGACATAATAAGAATGCTCATTATATTTTTTCGCATAATCAGCATAAAATGGAGAATTCGTTACGATGAGGTTTGATTTCGAAATGAGTTCAGGCTCCATTCTCTCCCCGTGAGTTTTCCAATAATCAACCGCAATAAGAAAATCACGAATGTAATAAATATTTAAGTCCGGGTGTAATAACTCCTTGATATGGAAACTCCTGAACATATCGCTGTCATTAAAAAAAATAATATCTTTAAACCCGATTCTTTCTATTGCTGATTTTATTTGATCCGCAAATTTTTTATTGTTTCGTTTATTGAGTTTGTTAAACAACCATCCTGATTTAATCCAATTGATTGACTCTAAAACAGTTTTTGGATAAAAACTCCACACGTTGTCCTGTACTTTTACAAGGTCTTCTTCAGCACCTTTAACTACTTTTATACTTTTCTGAACATTAGGGTTGTTCTTTTGTTTTAGTATTGTAATTCTATCCAGTGGAGGATTAACATACAAGACCCTGTTGTCTTTGGCAATTGCAGTCATTGTATCTCTGCAATTATTCCCGACCTTAACATCCCAGTATAAATGTCCTACAGCTACAAAATCCCTTCCCTCGATTTTATTATTACGCATATTTATGTTTTTAATAATTTTGATGAAACCATTCTCATACAATCAGTATAAAATTTCCACGCATAGATGAAAGTGTTTAGCGGATTAGTTTTTACTTCCTTATGCAAAATAATCTGTGTGAAAACAAAAGCAATCATCATTGCAGACAGTGTCCCGTAAGCTGCCCCTATGACTCCAAATGCAGAAATGAATAAGTAATCTGTTATAATATTTATTAAAGTTGTAATTAATATTGTTATAAAATTCACTTTAGCTTTTCCTATTGAATCCATGATAACACCGAACTGTCTCTGGTATGGCATGAACAAAGCAATAAATATTGCAACCTGCAGTATTGGTATTGCATCGAAGTATTTCTCCCCTGCAATTATCCAGATAATTTCTTTAGCAAACAATAAAGTCCCGATTACTACCGGGATTATCATTCCAATTAACAAGCCCACTGACCGTTCGTAAAGATACTTAACAGCTTCTTTACCCTGCTCTACACTTCTCTTAGAACTCTGGGGAAAAACCATTGCAGAGATTGAAGATAACGGTACTTCGAAAGCATTAATTATTCTCAAGACAGTATTGTAAAATGCAACTGCGACCGGATTTATCATTATTCCGATTATCATCTGGTCAAGACCGTTGAAGACCATTGCACTTATATTTGTACCAAAGACAAATTTACCGTAGTTAAATAATTTCTTAACCCAATCCCAATTGATACTCTTTGAATAATGCAGATACTTTTTAGCAAATAGAAAGCATGTTAGTGAACCAAAAAAAGCTCCTAAGATTTGTATAACTGCTAATTGGTATAGTTCAATCGGGTAATTTGTAAACCAAATTACCAGTACTAAAATGAAAAATAATCCCTGCCTGACAAAACTGGTATAGAACACTCCTTTGAAATCTAAATTCGCCTGCTGGACACCATTTAACTGCGAAGCGGGTAATAATAAAAGAGTGGTGATTGTGTAAAGATAAAGTATAAATGCAAGTTGTGGAACTGACCATATCTTACTTAAAAATCCGGCAATAGAAAAAAGAATTGCTATGGAAAAGACGGTTGTTATAACGTTGAGAACTAACGCAGAATTAATAATCGTTGGATAGTCTTTCTTTTCGGAGGATGTAGCAAACTTAATCAGTGCATTTTGCACCAATCCATTTCTTGCAATCTCAATTAAGGAAGTAACTGTAATATAAAGTGCCCATGCTCCAAAGTCAGCTTTCGTTAAAATTCGAACTAACAAATAAAAGCTTCCGAAACCGAAAAGGATATTAGTTACTCTTTGCGATATCGTATAGAATCCGGACTTTTTCCAATATGGGTCTTTGGCAAATTTCATACTTTAACAACACTTCTGTCTAAAATTGATCTCTATGAATTCAAGTTGTACAATTCCTCGTAGATCAATTCATTTTTCCCCACTAATTCCTTTAAGTCGAATTTTTTTACTACTGTTTTCCTTGCATTTTCCCCTAATGATTTTTTTAATTCTTTATTTTCTGCCAATAAGATTATTTTCTCAGCGAGTTGTTCATAAGAATTTGGCTCCATAAACAACCCGTTTTCATTATCAATCAATGCCTCGTTGGTTCCATCAATGTTGGTAGCTATACATGCCTTTTCCATAGACATTGCTTCGAGTAATCCCAGAGGTACAACTTCCCATAGCGACGGTAGTACAAACACATCAGATAGTTTCAACAATTCTTTTACGTCACTGCGGAACGGTGAAAAAACTATTTTATCTTTTATATTTAATTGATTTGTTAGTGATAAGATGTCTTCTTTTAACTCTCCATCACCAACCATAAAAAATTTCACGTTTTTAATTTTTTCATATACAATTGGTATTGACCTAATAAAAGTTAACGGATCTTTTTGAAATGTTAACCTTGCAATGTCTGAAACAATAAAATCACTTTCGTTAAATCCAAACTCACTCCTCAAGTTTTTTATATTTAAGTTTGGATCGTATTTACTTGTATCAATACTATTATATACCAACCTATAATTTCCATCCTTGCAGAGTTTCTTTCCTTGCCTTATATCTCCTTTAGAACCGCAAATAGTAATATTTGCTTTCCTGGTTAGAAACCTCTCGGACAAAATTCTCGACTTCGTAACAAGAATATTATTCCCTGTGTGAAAAGACCATCCATGGACAGTATAGATTCTCTTTATCT
>JADHVP010000072.1 GCA_016783945.1 Ignavibacteria bacterium | reverse complement strand
CCGATAATTATAATATGGCATAAATTAAAAAACCTATCATTTCTGATAGGTTTATATTTAATGCGGAACCGACGAGACTCGAACTCGCGACCTCCTGAGTGACAGTCAGGCGTTCTAACCAAACTGAACTACGGCTCCGTATTATCTTTAATGAACACTTGAACTGACGAGACTTCCCGACTTATCGGGACGACCTCCGCAGTGACAATTATTCCCGAGTACTCGGGATAACCAAACTAAACTACGGCTCTGATTAAGGCTACAATATTAACTCTTTTAATAAAATTATTCAATCCTAATTATTTTATATCTTACCTTAATTTTAATACGAACAATCCCTGGTGTGTTTATTATAACAAAAAAGCGGGTTTTAAACCCGCTCATCATTATTAATTATTTTCATAATATATTTAACGCATCAAAAGAGATCATCAAAATGAAAAAATCATATACAATTTCCTGTTTTACACATTCGCCAATCATCCCAATTCTTTACCAATCAAGAGATTCAATCGAATTAGGCTGACTATTATTAGTTAATTGAATTCTGTTAGAACCGTCAATATTCATAACCCAAATATTATCAACACCGCTTTGATTCGATATGAATGCAACCTGCGAACCCTTGGGAGAAAAATGTGGTTCTTTATCGACAACGTTTTGCACCATGCTGATATCTGTTAAATTTGAGCCACTCGAATTAACGATATATATATTACCATTACCGCTCGAGAATACAATTTTATCGGAATAGTAATCGGGGTAAAAATCTCCACTGTTCGATCCATCTACATCCGCGACAAGGACTTGATTACCAAAGCATGGATAATCGGCAATCCATACAGTACTGCTTGCAGGAGAACCAACATCACCTTTGGAAAATATAAGACGTGAAGGACCCGCAAGACAGGGAAACTGATAGTTGCTAATTATAAAATGTACATTAGATAATTTATCCAATCCGGAACCATTTGCGTTCACCCTCACAATTTCCTTTTGTCCGGCATCAACCCTGCATGTTGTATATAGAATCTCATTCGCGTTAATCCAGCAAGGATAAACATTCCCAACACCATACCATGAACTACCGTCAAAAGTGATTTGAGTAAATAGTGAGGAATTTCTTTTCACCTTATAGATTTCATAAGCTCCCGAAGCGTTACTCGAAAATATAATCCATTCGTTATCAGGAGACCAGGCAATCCCTTTCACATGATTACCCCCTGCTTCTGTAATAGCTGACTTTGAAGAACCGTCTGCATTCATTATAAAAATGCTCCATTTGCCGGAAACAAGTGATGCATATAAAATCGATCCCTCAAGACCTGTATTTGTAGTTCCGCCTTCCGAACTAATTCTTACTGCATCTTCACATGATGTAAACGTCATTGAGATACTTAACAAAATTATAACTGTCCAAAATATTTTTTTCATGACCCTATACCTTTCTTTTCAATTATTGAATTCTTATAAATTTTTATATAACAATTAAGTGAAATTTATTTTAATTTACTATAAGCGAATATATATGAATTTTGTGTAGGATAAAAGTATAATTTTTTTAGAAGATTATCCTACAAAAAAAACTTGTTTTAATAGTCAGAGGATTTCAAAAATTTCCTTAAAATTCTTGTAAGACTAAACCCTACAGTATTTTCATACAAATACTGACATACTTTTTAAAATTAAATTTAGTATATTAACAATGCATTATATTTTTTACCTATTTAATATTTCATGAATTTGATTTATGGATGATTTATATAAAAAGTTAGTGAAAGAATTTTTAAAATTTTTTATAAACATATAATCAACAACGATGAAACATTTCAGACCAACTTTTTTATTCTTAACCTTCACTATCATTTTTTTCAATTGCCCAAATTTATTTAGTCAATATGTTGAAGAATGCTGCGGAGATGAAGACCTTTTAGAATATTGGACAGAGAGAAATGATATTGAAAAGGACAAGAACAAATTATTAGAACAACTAAATTCACTTAATAGTGAAATAGATGCCCTGAGAAAAACCTCTTCACAAAAAGATGCAGATATATTAAAATCAAAAGAGGACCTTTACAAAGCAGTTGGATCAACAGAATCAGGCGTCGAAGAATTCAGAAAAAACTTCACTGCACTCGAAAAGATTATAGAAGGAAGAATTGGAGAAAGGGAGGATGCTGAGAAAAAATTTGCAGCAATAGAAGCATCTAAAGTGAAATGTTTGCCGGAGTTTTGGGACAGGTATCAGGCAATGAAAAAGAATTTAGCAGCATGGGAAGTAAAAGTAATTGCAAACACATATACCGTTGTAAAGGGAGACTACCTGTGGAAAATCTCCGGTATGGAAAGCATTTACGGAAATCCAAGATTATGGCCTGTGTTATGGGATGCTAATAAGGATGGTGTTGTTTCAGCACCGGTTAACGTTCCAACAACAATCAGGAATCCGAATTTGATTTACCCGGGACAGGTTCTAAGAGTTCCCCAGCTGTCTGATGAGGAAAAAGAAAAGTCTCAGAAAAAATCTTCCGGAGTTAGGGAAATCAGGCGAAAATAATGACAGTTTTCAATACTTGAATTTATACTGTATAAACTATATTATTTTTTTAAATTAAATATAAATTAACCTCTTTATTAAAAAACTAAACGGGTAGAAATGAAAAAATTATTTACAGTTTCACTCATCGCATTATTATCATTTCTTTTATTCAATATCGAAGCTAACGCTCAAAGAACAAGACTCTCTGCACCGGAGTTTGTTGTTGGATTGGGTGTTGGAGTTTTCGCTGCTGAAAATGATGCCTATGGACAGGTCGGTGTTCAGACCACTTATGGCATGAGACTCGGCAGAGGATTATCAATATATGCTAAGTATGCTGTTGATAAGAACAGACACCATCGTCTATCAACTTCATTCACTTATCATAAAATGGTTAATGATCAATCGGGTGGAAATTTCTTCACAAACATTTTGAAGTTCAGCCCCGAAGATCCTTATACAAACTTCAATATTTATTCGGGTGCTCTCGGATATGAATATGTCTTTGGCGCTCCGTGCTGTAACAAACAAAGCATTGGCGCGGGTCTGACTTTTAATATGATTAACTCCTCTATTGGCAGCCAGCCGAATGATGTTGATAACTCTTTCAGAATTGGCTTTCAATTGACAGCAGGATATGAGTTTTTAATTGATGATAAAGGCAGATATGGATTAGACCTCGGATTCAAGTGGGGTGTTACAAATATATTCCTGCAGGATGTAGGTGGTGGTATTCATGATTTGAATGACGGAAAAGGTACAAGACCTTATGCAACTGATGAAAATCAGAGGTGGATTGGTGTCGCCGGAATGACTATCGGATTCAATTTCTATATGGGAGTAAAGGAAAAGAAATTGAGACTGATCTATCAGTAGTCGGATAAAATTATAAAAGAAGAAAGTTATAATATTTTTAGAAATTTAAAAGTGCCGGGATTCTGTTTTGAATGAACAGGATTCTGGCATTTTATTTTTACAATCATCAATAAATGAAACTCAACAAAACTTTAACTCTTTAATCTAAAAACATCATTGTAAATAATACACGTTTAGATCATTGGAACTTTGTATTTGAAATTTATTTGACTTTTGATTTTTGTATTTTGGGATTTAAATCAAAACTTATCCCAGCTGGTTCAATTTTCTGAATAACTCTCTAGTTCATCTTTTTAATACTGTCATTCCGAACTTTCCTATCCGCCTCTGACGGAATTTGGAATCTTCCTTTTAAAAGTTTAAAAAATAATCAAACAGATAATACAATTAGAATTTCGAATTTGAAATTTATTTGCTATTTGATTTTTGTGATTCGCTTGCCCCTCTGGGAGTTTAGATAGGTAAGAGTAAAATAACAAAATGTCTTTTGGGAAAAGGGATTAAGAGCTTCTTACTTTATTAGAAACAATATTGCACAGTGCTTTCGAGAAATATTTTATATCCGTTAACAAAGGTTTCTTTTCATAAGAATCTAAATACTTCTCTTCCGAATCCATTATTTCATTTAAGGATTTAGGCAGGTCAACACAGAATGGCGGGATAAGACCGGGTTTATATTTAATCCTTTTCTTCTTAAGAACTTCTCTATACAGGTTGAAATAATGATGAGAAATCGGACGTACTCCAACAAGCTTTAGCTCACCCTTAAATAAATTAATTAACATGGGAAGTTCATCAATCCAAAATTTCCTGAGTATCTTTCCCCAGGAAGTCACACGGAAATCATCATTAAACTTTCCATTATTTTGTGTATGATTTTTTTTGTAAACATAGTCTTGCAGGTATTCCGCATATGGATGCATAGTTCTTAACTTATAAACTTTAATTGTTTTACCATCTTTACTTATCCTTTTCAATTTACAATAAAAACCGTATGAAGGTTCCTGGTCAAAAGTCGGCTCCTTAACTTTTTTACAAATAAAATAACACCTGTTATTTATTTCTTCATGATGAACTATCTTAAATCCACAGGCAATGAGCCTGCCTAATGTTTCAGCAAGCGATAAAGTTCTGTTCATCCCTTTTGTTAAAGTAAAATAGATTTTTTTCGTAAGAAAGAATTTCGGAAAGACTCGCTTTAATATGAAATCAAGAAAGTAATATGAGTACGAAATGAAATAAGAAAATTTTTGCAACTTCCTTTTTCTTCTTTCTTCTAATGTTTCAACACTCCCAATAAACAAACCACCCATATTTAATTTCCCGTTGATCACCTCGAAGAATTTATTAATATGCCTGAAGTCATTAACTTTGTGTGTGTTAACAATGTTTTTTAAATTCTGGGGAAGATTATTCAGGTGGTCAATATTGTTAGAAATGGTAATATAAATATTTTCCTGTGATGGTATGAACTTATGGAAGTATTCTAAAAGTATCTCATTCACATCGAGGAGTTTCCAATTTTTCTTATCATCTTCGAATTTAATTCCCAATGAGTCCGGTAAGCCATTCTGGAACTTTCCTTTTATTACTAAAGCTTCTTCTACCATTAATATACTTTTTATTTTATGCCATCAAATTGTTGAAAACTTCTAACATACCACAACAACAATATACAAAATTTTAAGAAATTAACATATAGGTTTTTTGCTCAAAATTGTGTAGGGGTTTGTCCTACGCAATTTCTGTAATTTTAAATTTTAAATGCTAAATGGGAAATAAATACGTGGTGAGAATTTATTGTACGCTAACCTTAAGGTAGGAATTGAGAATAGAAGGAAAGTATTTTTTAATTTATAATTTATAATTAAAATTAGTTGCCCTATATTTTTTGAAAATTATTATTTCGAATTTGGTGCTTATTTGTAGTTTGATTTTTGTGATTTGGAATTTATTAAAGATCCTATTTCCACTCACTGTCACTTTACAGGCATGTCATAGTCCATACCATGACAAAATATTATGAATAGCTTTCCTTTAGGGAAGAATCAATTAATTTATTATTACTAACGAAGCGAGTAAGGTTAGTAGTCTACGCGGAGAGTAAGCCAGCCGTAATGGTCTTTGAGTTTTCTACTCATGTAAATCAAATCCTGAAACTCGTAAACATATTTTATCTCCAGGAAATATTGCCTGATCGGCTGCCAGGTGAGTTGTGCGGTTACTATATCACGGTTTATTCTGTCACCATCAAGAAATATCGCATCCTGACCTTTTGCCCAATCTCCTCTTTCAATATTACCGCCGTAGTTCATAATCAACGTATCATATCTAATTATTATCCCGTTTGCTGACCTTTGTTTTTGGTATAATAATGATAAGTTCAGTCTGTGTGTTAAATCATAAGATAATTTTAATGCTATCTCATCAGAATTGGGAGGGAGATCATGACCTAAAGGAAGTGTCCAGTTTGTATATTCACTTTTATTTGATTGGTGTGTGTAGACAAAAGGATTCAATCTTGTATATTCTAAAGCCCCGGTTAAATTGGGAATCCAAAAAGCATCCGTCCAGAGTCCACCAATCTGCCATGCAAATTTGTTATCGAGTGCCGGAGAACCATCATCATACGTTCCGCCGAATAAATGCCCAAAGTTTAAATCATCGATTAGTACTGAAGCCTGGAAGGATAATTTTTTAGCAGGTACAACTTCCATATCAAAACCCATCATTGCATTGTTATTGTTCTTCGGTTGGTTCTCACCTGCATTATAATCAGCAGAACGGAGAAAACTGAATGGATTTAAGAATGTAAAATCAAACGGTCTGTCGCTAGCTACGATACTCTCAAAAAAACCTATACGAAACGCTTTAGAAAAATTCAAGTTTAGTCTGTGAGATGTTATAGTTTTTGACCGGAGGTCTCTTCCAAGAGAATCACCTTTGATAGTACCATATAAGAAATAATAATGTAATGATTTGTATTTAAGATCCAGCTTTATATAACTGAAAGGAACTGTGTTACTCGACAAAAAAAGCTTATCGACATATCCAAAACCCGTGTACAAAGCTTCCTTACCAACCATTAAAGATAACCAGTCTTCTTTTGTTCTGTATCTGATGTAACCTTCATAAGTATCAAAGTTATTATTTTCAGATCTGAACTTAGTATTTGCTTTGAACTTCGGATTTGTTGCAATTGCAAAATCAACATCACCCTGGTCACCCGCAAGCTTCTGACCGTTTGACATGCGTAAATAAAAACCCACAGAATTATACAGTGTACCTCTAATCCTGATACCAATCTCTCCCAGAGTTATCGAATGCTTTCCTAACGAATCCTCTTTCGAATTACGCTGTGATAAGAAAGAAGTACCATCAAAGAAAAAAGCAGCGTTCGAATCCGTGTATTCATATAAATACTTCTGCTTCTTATTACTGAATATATCTTCGAAATCCATACTATTAAAAAGTCCTGAAGCATCCTTTGTTTTTCCGTTTATGTCATACTCAAATTCAACATTTAAATCTTTTAAAATTTTCCTGTCAGTACCCGATATCTTCTTCTGATTTTTGTTTATGATTTTAATATAACTTGCTATCTGCTCCCGGGATAATGGAATTGACGAAGAATTGTAATCTTCTATAACACCTAAGAGCTGCATCCTCTTTATATAATCATACACAGGATGTGATGGCGGAACCAACTCAACCTGCGAATAGATCGAGCTAACCATTATAAACAAGAATAAAACAATCGAACAGAAAATAGTAAAATATTTCATATTAAAATTTGATATTCATTAAATATATTACTTGTTACTCTGAGTGATACGAAGAGTCCACCCTTTGTGCGGTTTTGTGCTTTGGTGATTTAGTGGCAAAATCATTCTTGTAAATTCGTGTCTTGGTGTCTTTGTGGCAACTAAAAAATTTAACATTCAAAATTTATAATTTTTAATTATCTACGAGCTCCTCGCCCCCTTCACCAAAATATTATACAACGCTTTTACTAGATACTTCAAATCCGTCTTGACCGGATTCTTTTCATACGCATTAAGATACCTTTCTTCCGAATTCATAATATCACTAAAATCTTCCGGCAGATCCGCATAGAAAGGTGGTATCAAACCCGGCTTACACTTACTCCTTTTTTGTTTTAGCTCTTCTCCATACAAATCATAATACTGCATACTTAAAGGACGAACACCGAATAATTTCAAATCACCTTTAAGAAGGTTAATGATCATAGGCATTTCATCCAACCAGTATTTCCTAAAAAACCTACCCCAGCGTGTTACACGAAAATCATTACAAAATTTTCCTTTAACAATTAAGTGGTTCTGTCTGTAAACGTAATCCTGTAAATACTCTCCATACGGATGCATAGTTCTCATTTTATAAACATTAATAATCTTACCATTTTCCCCGTACCTTTTCAACTTTATTAAGAAACTATATGCTGATTCTTGAACGAAAGAAATTTCTTTTATTTTTTTACAAGCAACATATAAATGATTATTAATATTTTTATAATCAACTATCTCAAAACCACACCGTAGAAGTCTTCCAAATGTTTCTGTCTTTGAGAGTGTTCTATTTTTCCCATTCGTTAAATAAAAATACATTCTTCTTGTGAGAGAGAACTTTGGAAACACTCTTTTCAATATAAAATCTAAAAAGTAATATGGATAAGATATTATCTTTGGAAACTTGCCTAATATTCTATTTTTTCTTTCCTCAATTGTTTCAACACAGCAAATGAAAAATCCATAATCCGAAAGCTTACCATTTACTAACGCAAAATATTTATTTATATGTTTGAGGTCATTAATTTTGTGTATATTTATAATAGCTGTCTGTTGTGTAGGAAGCGAATCAATTTGCTTTGATTCATTAGATTTTAAAACAACTGAATTTTCATCTATGGTTGTAAACTGGCTGATATACTCGACAATCAGATTATCAAGATTAAACAATAGTATTTCATTGTTTCTGTTCTTTAAATAATCCGAAACAGTACTACCATCATTTACAGTAGCGGTACTTACTCTTTCAGTTCTTTGTATAAAATCGTTCACGTTTTGCTTAACTATTTTATGCTTTTCTTTTTGTAACTTTTGCCTGCCCCGTAAGGAAGCATGACTGTATCGGGGTGCCTCGGTGACTTTGTGGCAAAATCATTTTTCGTGTCTTCGCCTGCCCCGTAAGGAAGTATGACTGTATCGGGGTGCTTTAGTGCCTTCGTGGCAAGAAAATATATCTTTAATATATCTCTAAACTTTGACAATCAAATCATCCATACCTAAATACATAAGAGAAATCCTGCTCGTTAACCTCTTCATCGCAAATCTCTTTATATCAAGCATTACCTCTTATAATCTAAACTCTTTTATAATAAAAACCATCTCTACAATATTTCTCTTTACTGTCATTATCACAGATTGCAAAATTACTCAATTAGATTTGATTAATCACCTAAAAACAAGAAACTTCAAAATACTCCTGATCATACTTAGCTTCTTAATTCTGATTCCATTTATATCTTTATCATACTCAACCAACTTCACATTCGGATCACAAAAACTTATAAGTCTTTTAACTTTCACCATCCCAACCATCCTGGCATTTTTTTACATTCTCTTAACACTAAACAATGAGAGATATCGTACATTCATATTCTCTACCATCATTATATCAATTATTTCAGTCATATTAATATTAATTATAGAACCTTTCTCTTACGACGGTTCATCCGTAAAAAGTCTAACAAGCTGGAGCCACGTTATATACGGTCGCTTTA
Organism: Ignavibacteria bacterium; assembly: GCA_016783945.1. Taxonomy (GTDB): domain Bacteria; phylum Bacteroidota; class Ignavibacteria; order Tepidaquicellales; family Tepidaquicellaceae; genus BS750m-G4. The sequence goes on along the minus strand of JADHVP010000072.1, from coordinate 3,582 downwards.
TCTCCTCTGTATTTATTATCATATTATTCTACCTCCTTAATCTTAAAAACAAAAAACTAATTCCTCCAGCGAGTTTATGTTTATCGATAATAATAATCGGAATTTTTCTCAGTGGACTAAGAGCAGCACTATTGGGAGCTATAATATTTACCCTCCTGATTTTATTAATATATTTATTTCAAAAAAAACTAAGTGCACTTAACTTTTCCGGGTTACTATTTTCAATCATAATCTCTTTACTGATCATAAACATCTTTCCTGCTGAAAATAAAATGCTGTCCAATCGATTCAATAACTTGCAGGACATAGAAGATTTTCGTTTCAATTATGACAGCCCCATACACACACGCTATAATTCATACGATATTAGTATCGAGATAATAAAAGAAAGACCATTTCTCGGTACAGGATTCGGAGGATTCAGGAATTACAATAACGATTACTTCACAAAAACTATTAAATATCCCCACAATATTTTTCTTGAATTTTTTGTCGAGCTTGGAATACCGGGAGTACTGCTTTTACTTTTTCTATTATACTTAATTTTCTCTTCCACTAAAAAAATATCCGTTGAACTTCTTCTCTTCTTCCTATTCGCCCTCTGGTTGGCAATGTTCTCAAAGGATATACCTTCACAGAGTTTGCTATGGATAGGATTAACTTTTTATGGAGTGAAAGATTTTAAAATGTCTATTAATTATTAAATTTTCAATCTTCAACCTGTCCTGTGAAATTTGTTTTAATATTTCACTGGATCTTCAATCAACAATAATCAATTTATAGGATATACCCTCTCAAAGTTTATTATGGATTGGATTAGTGTTTTATGGATTGAAAGATTTTCGATTGTCAGTCCTGTAAGAAACTCGCGCCTGCCCCGTAGTGAAGTATGAACGTGTCGGGGACTGTACAGGGATGATTGATTATTGTTTATTAGCCTTTATTGAACTCACAACATAAACGAATAATCATTTGAAGAAATCTTTCACTGATACACCTATTTCACGTATTACTGCCCTAACTGTACCTTTTCTAATGACTTTTCCTGTGTGATGTGGGACAGGTACAACTCTTCCGTCGCTATCTCTCACCCAAAGCTCGTGCGAGCCCTTTCCTGAGCGATAATATCTGAAACCGAATTTCTTTAACTTTCTTGTCAGTTCTTGATAATTGAGTTCTCGCAATTTACCCATCAGGATATTCCAATCGGCATAGAAATAGTAACAGTATTAGATTTAGAAAAATTGAATAAATTAAATCCGAATTCTTCTCCTCTTTCTTTGCGGTACTCGAAAATAAGCTTTACTATATCAATGCAGTTAAAAACTGATTCCTCAATTGTGTCGCCTTCAGCAAAAGCACCCTGTATCCCCGGAACAGAAGCTAAAAACCCATCTTCATTATTTTCAATTTTTATTGACGCCAATATTGTTTTATTTGATTTCATATTATGCCTTTATTACAAATTAATGGTAATTTTGGTTGCATATATTTAATATAAAATTTATTCCTCCCTATACCAATTCTATACTAATTTTTTTTAAAATTAACATTTACAATTTAACATTTAAAATTAACCACCAAACCATTTATAATTCATAATTCATAATTTAAAATTACCTGAGAGGATCTTCAATCCACAATCTTCAATCACTAATCGTTAATCCAAAGGTCAACCTGCCCTGTGAAATGCGAAGCAACACCGATCAGTCGGTGTTATTTCATAGGATCATCCCGTAAAATGTTTTATCCTATTTTATTGGGATTCCACAGGATCATCAATCATAAATCCAAATGTCTGTCGCCAATTTTAGTTCTTGGTTCATATGGAAGGATAAAATAATTTATTCTTTCAAGAGTTTAATAAATTCTTCTGGAGTTATGTTTGCATCCCTTAAAATCTTGCGGAGTAACCCTAGCCCGACTGTATGATTAGGAACAGTTATCGACTTTCTTCCAGGGCATTCAAGTCTAAGATGACTCCCTCGCTGTCTCGTTAATTTATAACCAATTTTTGTGAGAGCTCCAATAATTTCTTTACCGTAAAGTACTGGCAGGCGAGTCATTTTTTAAACGGTAATTGTATGAAGACTAATTTCTCGCGGTTTATATGATTTAAAAATATCTCTATTGGGCTTTTCTTCGAGTATCAGCTCAATTACTTCTCTAATATTTTTTAGAGCTTCATCCAATGTTGTACCTTGTGCATAGCAACCATCAAATAACGGGCACTCAACTACATAAAAGTCATCCTCGTCTTTTTCAACATAGAGTGGCAATTGTTTTTTTCTCTGGCGGGATGTTTCTTTAATAGTACTCATTTTTACTCTCCTGAAAATCTGTTTTTTGTTGATTCAATTATATATAAACATTATACAAATTGAAAGCATATTTGTTAGCACATAAAATTTTGTGAACTCTGTTCACATTATTAATTTCCCTATTTATCGGGACAACATTTAGCATTCACCCAGTGAAATGCAAAGCACTTTTCCTGTGAAATACGCTTTTAAAATTTCATAGGATCGTCAATCTTCAATCACCAATAATCAATCTTCAATCTAAACCTTTTCCCAATCTTTTTCTTCTATGCCTGCTTGACGAAGAATCTCTCTTAACAGACTGATATGAATTTCTTTAGTCTTGTGTGGATTTGGTATTCGAATTTTATGCTCACCCTTTTTCATGAACTGATGCCTTCTACCACTGAAAGGACCTTCGAATCCCAAATTTCGGAATTTGCGGATAAGTTCGTTACGGGGTGTTACACTTTTCACATTTTCAGCTAACTAATTTTCCAAACCTAATACCCATTCCATCAATAATAGGAATAGATTCATTATCTCTAATTTTCAATAACAACCATTCCTCGGTAACTTCAATAAGCTCATCTCTGCATACTTCTAAGGATTTTCCATTTGCCCAGACTCCGTTTAAACCGGGTATTTCACCAAACCAAGTTCCATCCTCTAATTTTTTATATTCCGCCTTTTTCAAAGCTCTCTCAATATATTCTATAATCATATTATGTTCTCCCGAATACTTTTTAAATAATATAAGTCATTCATTTTAATGAAGCAATTAATAAAGTGTATTTGCCGAACACCTTTGCTTTAAAACAGTTTCAATAGTCAACCTGCCCTGTGAAATGCGAAACAACCTGTCTGGTGAAATATGCTTTTTAATTTCACTGGATCTGCCTAAGGCGGATTATTTCATAGGGTCATCAATCTCAATGACTTAACAAACAAACAAATCCACAATAAGATAATTCGTTTATTTGTTTATCTGAGATTTACGCAAAGCATTTAATTTATTAGATAATTCTAATATCTTTTCTTTTACTTCAGAAAAATCTGTATCATCGACATACTTGAGATCATAAGCTATATATAAATGACTTAATACTTCCATCAAACTGCTATATGCAATATTTGTAAAATGAGCTTTATCTTTAAAAGTAATTCTCGAACTTCCTTCAGCTAGGTTTGCTGAAATTGATATTGAAGCACGTCGAATTTGATCAACTAATATATATTTTTCATTTTTCGGAAATTTATTAGTAAGATCATAAATATATAC
>JADHVP010000071.1 GCA_016783945.1 Ignavibacteria bacterium | reverse complement strand
TCTTGCTCCGGATGAGGTTTGTCAATCTCAGAAATTGCTTTCTGAATGGTAGGCTTTTACTCTACCGTTTCACCTTTATCCCAAATGAGATAGTTTGCTTTTCTTTGACACTTTCTGTTGTTTATTATGAACATAAACAACCCGGGATTTTCTCCCGGCATCCCTGCCCCTACGGAGTCCGGACTTTCCTCACATCCCGTATGAAACGGGAAAGCGCGGTTGTCTATAACGGAATGGAAATTATTATTTAAGAACTTTTAAAATAAAAACTAATTATTTTCTGAATAAGTTCAATCTGTAATCAATAAACTTTTGTCGATATTAACATCCAAATCATCAATCGCTTCGTTTGCTAATCTATCAGCTAATTTATTTTTCTCTCTTTGTATGTGTGTAATCTTAAATCTTTTCTTTAGCTTGTTAATTGATTTCCAGAAATCTAATGAAAGCTTAATTAAATTTTTATTCTTTATTTTGTATTTGCCCGTTATTTGTTTTACGATTAATTCACTGTCAGTTAAGAAGTGTATAGTGTTAAAATCCTGTCGTAATTTCTTAATGACATCGAGACTTTTTATTAGAGCTTTGTATTCAGAACTATTGTTGCTTTCTTCACCTATATATTCTTTGAACGTTGTTAGTATTTTATCTGAATCATCTTTGATAACGATACCTATACCAGCCTTGCCAGGATTTCCTCTTGAGGTACCGTCTGTGTAAACTTTAATTGATTTATCCAATAATTAACGGCTAAGAAACATTTTTAATGAGTGACTCATCTATCAGAATTCTACCACAGGATTGACATGTAAAAATTTCTAGCGCACTTCTTATTTCGATTTCTCTTTGCGGTGGTATTGAATTGAAGCAACCGCTGCAGTTTCCGTTTCTCACTATTGCAGTTGCTTCACCTTTATACGTCCCATTCAATTTTTCATAAAGATGCTTATTCTCCGCTCCAACTTTTGATAGTATTTCATCTCTTTTGTTCTTTAACTCAATTTCTTCTTTTTCGAATTGTATATTTAATTCGTTTAATGATTTCTGATTTTCCTCAAGCTCTTTTTTAACCTCTTCATCATTTGTTTTCAATTCTTCAGTTTCAATATTCATTTCTTCTTTAATAGTCTTGATTTCTTTAATTCGTTCTTCATTTTTCTCAACTATTTCGAAGCAGGAATCTATTGCCTTCATTATATCATCGTATTCTTTGTTTGATCTAACGTTATACTTTTGTTCGTCATATTTTTCCATTCGTTCTTCGGATAATATGTTTTCGTCTCCTAATTCATTTTCCTCATTTGATAGTTCTTTAATCTTTATTTGGTTTACTGATATTTTGTTTTCAATATCCTTAACTTTTCCCTCCAGAGTTTTTATCTTTTCGGGGAGGTCGCCTTTGACCTCTTCAATTTCTTCTAATTCACCGTCTATTTTTGTCAAATTGTTGAACAATATTAAATTTTCCGAGAGATTTGGAGATTTTCCCTTTGAAGATTCTTCAAAAAATTCTAATACTTTCGATTCCGATTCATTTTCATTTTGGGATTCTGTATTCGACTCATTCGATTGAGTATTTTCTTCTTTAATTGTATCTTTCATTATTTATAATTTTTTAAAATTAAAAGTATTATTGAATTTTGATATTATTAGTTCACAACCACTCTTTAAAGACTTCTCAATTATTTCGTCCGTGGTTTGCTTATTTATTATAACAATTTTTTTGAAACTGAAATTCATATCTGTTAGATTAAAGTCGATATTTTTCTTAATTCTTGAAACAAGGTTGTTTATCTTCATTCTTCTTTTCAGATTTATGATATAGCCGGACGGTACTTTTCCTCTTTTTGTAAAGTCATATACTTCGTAAGCAACCTCATCATAAGGGTGGCTTTCGAGCATTGCATCTAAAACTCCCTCAAGTTCTTCTTTGTTACACTCCATCTCAAGTCTAACTTCCTCTTCAAAAGACAACTGATTTTTCTTGCCTGAATATGGATTGGATCTTTGATTAGGTCTGAAAGTTCCGAGTCCTTTCATTCGGAATGAGCAGAGGTCATAGTTTCCGATGATTCCTGCCCCTGCATTTCCCATTTCAAAGGTGAGTTTGTCTACGTGCTGTAAAGGGACATATACAGCAACTTTCTTTTTATTTATGTAATTGTAAAGGGAACTTTGTATCGACTGTATCTCTTCTTTCTTAAAAATATTCTTTAGCTTTTTAATCTCTGTCATTAAATTATATCTTCTATGTCGTGTGCCAAAAAAAAAGTGTATCTTTGAGGGATACACTTTTTATCAGTGATTTAATATTATATACTTATTAGTAATTTTACAATTATTTTTAAGTCTGTTTTTCTTATTATTGATTTCATCTGCTAAAAAATAACTCCTGAATTAAATAAAGTCAAGAGAAATAGTTCAAAAACCTAATTTGCTGAGTAAAATTTTTATTGGTTTAACGTTTTGTAAAATAAAAAAATGTACAGCAGGAACTCCAAAATTAAAAAGTTCCTCACATTGTTTTAACGTCCAGTTTATACCGATATCTTTAGCATTCTTTGGATCAGCTTCAACGATTTCTCCGGCGAGGTCTTCGGGTATCTCTGTAAAAAATTCTCTTGGAATGCCTGTTAGATGCTTCTTGTTTGTGATTATTTTTAAACCCGGGATAATTGGAACTTCAATTCCTGCTTCCCTGCATTTTTTAACGTAATCAAAATAATATTTATTGTCAAAAAACATTTGTGTAACGATATAATGAGCTCCTGCTTTGACCTTTTCTTTTGCATAATGAACGTCCATTTTCTTATTTGGAGCTTCGAAATGTTTTTCGGGATAACCACCGAAACCTATGCAAAAATCAGTTGGGGTTGCATCGAGAAGTTCTTCTTCAAGATATTTCCCATTATTCATATCTACGATCTGGTGAATAAGTTCACTTGCATAAGCATTGCTGGATTTTCCGTGGGGTATAGGTTTTTTGTAACCCTTCTGGTCTCCCCTAACGGCTAACACATTTTCTATGCCAAGATAATTCAATTCTATAAGTGCATCTTCTGTTTCCTCTTTAGTGAAACCATGACAAAGGAGATGAGGTACTGTATCGATATTATATTTGTTTTTAATCGCAACGCTAATTCCAATCGTTCCAGGTCTCTTTCGTTTGACTTTCTTCCTGATCCCTTCTTGTGTTTCTTCGTACTGCACTTCTGCAGAGTGAGATGTTACATCGATAAAAGGTGGATCGAATTTCATTAATTCATCTACTATGTTATATAGTTGATTAATGTCACCTCCTCTTAATGGAGGTAAAATCTCAAAACTTATTAAAGGCTTCCCGGATTTTTCGAAATGTTCAATGACTTTCATAAGCTTTTTATAATTACTCGCTGTTTTTAATTTCTAACGACTACTCTAACGAAATCAGGAGACATGTTAATACCTCCTTCTGCAAGTACTTCACAACTACCTGTTTCCGTATTGATAATTCCAACCACAGATTGATCACCACTTTCTGCATCGTATAATATTCTATCATTGTCTAACCATAGGAATCTTCCCACATTACCACCTTTAATGTTTATTTGCTTTCTGTTTGATCCATCTAAATCCATTGTATACAACTTAGTGTTAGAACCATCGATTGTGATAAATCCGATCTTATCGTCTTCAGGAGAAAATTCTGGTTGGTTGGAACTTGAAATCCCTTTTGTTAAAGCAGTTTCTTTACCGTCTTTAAAAATATAAATTGTTCCTTTTAACTGGTTATTGAAACTTGCATAGACAAACATCTGTTCATCGGATGATATATCTGGCTCTATGTTTGCATCATCGTTAAAGCTTATTAATTCGATGTTGCTGTCGGTTGTATCTTCAAGGTCCATTATGAAAATTGATTTTTGACCTTCATATATGCATGAGAAGACCAGGTCAGAGCCATCATCAGAAAGGAGCTGCTGGTTTGAATATCCTAAATCAGAAACGAGGTAAGCCTCAGTGTCAGTAGGTTCCATTATATAAATCGAATAAAAACCTTCATGGTCATTATTGAACATAATCTCATCACCAATTCCCGTGAAAGAAGGATTAGAACCACCGAATACAAAGTAAGGTTCTTCCGGATTGTCTGTATCTACACCTTTTATAAAAAATATTCTGAAATCATCTGTTTGAAATACAATGTTTTTTCCGTCCGGTGACCATCGCGGATAGTAACAATTGGTTGGTAAATTTGTTACCTGCTTCTTATTACTGCCGTCCTCATCCATTATAAATATCTGTACGAGACCGCTCGATGAATTACTTGATGTATAAGCGATTTTTGTAATTTCATCTGCTATTGATAATTTAAATATAAGAAATAATATGAGAATACAAAAAATATTTTTTTTCATTTTGTGTTTGAATTATTTAAAATTGAACAATTATAAATAAGATAATTTTGTAATAAAAGTTACTTTGCCTTCCGATTTGAAAGCATTTGAAGATTGGACGAAGGTGTTTGTTTAACATTTCTTAATTCTAAAAAAAGATATAACTTAATTTACATATTAAATAATAAATTGTATAAACTGCTGCAAATTTTTCGGGAGGTAAAAAATGCAGACCAAAAAAATTATCAAAATATTTCTTTCGATCATCTTTATTCAATTTTTATTAGCATATACATTGTCCACACAAACTGCGGAAGAATGGTATGAAAAAGGTAGAGAAAATTACTATGCTAAGAATTATGAGGAAGCAATTTTGTATTTTACGAAAGCTATTGAATTAAATCAGGATTATGAAGATGCTTATTATGAACGTGGAAATGTATATAAAAAATTAGGAAATTGTGATAACGCAATGAAAGATTATAACAAAACATTAGAATTGAATCCAAACCATGAGGATTCATATATAGATAGGGGATTACTGCTGGGAAATATGGGAAAGAATTTGGAAGCAATTCGAGATTTTACAAAGGCTATAGAATTAAATCCAAATAATAGAACAGTATATTACATAAAGGGCTGCACTATTCAATATCAGATAAATTTTCTGCGATTAGTGATTTCACAAAAGCATTAGAGTTATATACAGATGACTTTTCGAGATCTCATCTGTTTTTTGAACGAGGAGATATCTTTTTTGATTTAGAAAAATATGATGAAGCTATAGAAGATTACACGAGTGCTATTGAATTATATACTATTGATTCTTTAATATCATATTTAGATAAGTCTCTTAAATCATTTTTGTTAAGAGATAGAGGAACTGCATATAGTAAATTAGGAAAATATAATAAGGCAATTGTTGATTGGGAAGGAGCAATAGAGCTTAATTCTAAAATCGAAAACGAATTAAGAGAAAAAATTAATGAAGCTAAAGAGAAATTGAAATAATCTTTCTAAACTTTGCACCTTTGCGACTCAGCGGTAAATTATCTTAGATATAAAATTATTATACATCCTTCAAGGATTCAAAAAGATAATCCACCTTTCCTTTAACTATCTCTGACAACCCTGGTTCTTTAGTCTCATCTAATCTTTCCGGTTTGATTGCAATTATGTAAGTTTCCTTTTTTGATTTCATCAATAGTTTCATATATAACTTAATAGGAATTTTATGAAAGTGCTTGCCGACATCTTTCACTTCATCAAAGGGAATTACTTTTACATCCCCAACGTCTCCCTCAAAATCAGCAGTATCCAGAAAAATTACCAACCCTCTTCTACTATTATTGCACAAATCCAAAATGACTTCATCTAAATTGTCAGATTCAGAATATACATTTGAGAAAAGTGCTTTTAATTTCTTACTCAGTGCAATTCCAAAGCCATCATCAGTTCGGTAAGGATTGCCAAGACCAATAAAAGTTATTTCATTTTTCTTATAAGAGGTAAAGACTTTTTTGATAAAGATTTCAAGCTTCATTATGATAATAGAAAGGTTTTAGCAAAGCGTAAGGTATTACCATTATTAACGAGAGTTATTTTTTTATAACATTCACGAGGTGTGTTGCACAACTTATGCAGGGATCGTAAGAGCGGGCAATTTTTTCCAGTTCGAATCTAATGGAGTCGGTTTCTTCACCATTGTCATTGAGATTCTTTGCAGCAATTCCAATATATTTTTCTAAATCGTCAAGGTTGTATGCAGTCGGTGTTATTATATTGCAGTCTGTTATTTTTTCATCTTTAAACGTATAGTCGTGAACGAGCAAACCCCGTGGGGCTTCTACTAATCCGACACCCCTTCCTTCCGTTCTTTGTGGCTTTTGCATTTCGATGTCTTCCATTCCAAGCAGCTTTTCTACCAGCTCAGGTATTTTTTCTATACAATAGATCGTTTCGATAGACTGTGCAAGATTGTTATAAAAAGGATTCTTTGTCCATCTTTCATTTTTGTACTTTCTAAAATATTCACCTGCTTTGCCTGTTAATTTTTCGCCGATGTTGTTTAATCTTGCTAATGCAGTAACGCTGAATGGTTTACCTTTATATAAAGACCTTTTGGCATAAGAATGTGGTACGACTCTTTCAATGAGGTTTTCTTTATACTCTTCAGATGGAATTATAGTACCATCTGAAAAAATTATTTCATCTCCCCAAAAGATGTATTGATTATCAGCAGTATTGCAGCAACCGAAAACAGTTTCTTTTTCTAAATAATCCGGGATTTCCAAACCACCGACTATATCTGTTGCAGCAACTGTAAATTCAAATAAATTCTCTGCTTCTTCTTTTATTTCGTGAAGTTCTTCATTTGATGGGAATTTACCAAAACCTCCTGCAACAGCATTTTCGCCATGAATGAACTTACCGTTGAATATTTGCATTATGCGGTTTCCGAATTTTTTCAAATTCAATGCTTGAATAACGACATCTTTATGCTTATCGACCATTTCAATAACATTTGGATAACCAAGAAAATCCGGTAGTGCAAGAGCAAAAACATGAAGTGAGTGGCTCTCTATTATTTCACCAAGATGCATTAGATTCCTTGAATAATATGTCTTCTCTGGTTCCTCTATTGACAAAGCTCTTTCGCATGCTCTAATGGAAGCATTCTTGTGAGAGACCGTGCAAATAGCACATATCCTGGGTGTGATAGAATTCATTTCATGAGCAGTTTTTCCAATCGCGAGTGCTTCTATTAACCTCGGGCCCTCGAATATATCTATGTTAACTTTTGTAAGTTCATTACCGTCGAATTCAACGGTGATACCGCCGTCACCTTCGACTCGTGCTAAATGATTTACCTTTATTGTTTTCACCTTACAATCTCCATAATTTCGTATATTGTTCGGAAATTTTGCTTCCACCAAAGATTCTGAATTTTCGAATAATGTCTTCAATTTTATAACCATTTTCTATTAGTAATTCTATTTCTGCTGAGTGGTTTGCTTCTTCGATGATTCCCCAACAGCCTACACATGGTGTGTTATGTGATATGCAGGGTGCTGTACAACCGCCTTGTGTTAAAGGACCTAAACAAAGAATTCCTTTATTAAGAAGACATTCGTTTTCATGTAGTTTGCATTCAAGACATACAGGTGCATTTGTATATACAGGAAGATTTCCATTAAGTAGTTTGGTTATTGCCGTTAGCATTTGATGAGTGGCTGGGGAACAGCCGGGAATAGTAGCATCTACTTTTACAAATTTGTGAATGGGTTGAGCTTCAAATGCTTTTCCGACTGCAAACTCAACATCACCGTAAACTTTTCTGAATCTTTCCTCCCATTTGCCATCACCGTAAGCCATTGCTTGAACACATCCATAACTTGCGCATGAACCAAAAGCAACAAGTGTCTTTGCTTTTTTTCGAATATGAAAAAGTTCTTCTTTTTGCTTATCTGTATTTATAGAACCTTCAACCAGAGCAATATCAACTTCTGCACCATCATCATTGTTACTCATTGCTTCATAAAAAACCTTGATGTCAGCAGCTTCAAAGAGGTCAATAAGTTGATCTTCACAATTGAGTAGTGCGAGTTGACAACCTGCACAACCAGTAAATCCAAAAATACCAAGCGTTGGTTTATTACTCATTTTTTTCTTCTAAATTAAATCTTGCATTCTTAGTACATCCCAGTATGTAAACACAGGACCATTAACACAAGTATAGACATAGTCGATAATACAATGTCCACACTTGCCGACACCACACTTCATTCTTCTTTCCAAAGAAAGGAAAATGTCGTTTTTATTCATATTCAATTTTAAAAGTTCCTGGACAACAAATTTATACATTATTGGTGGTCCGCAAATAGCTGCAACAGTATTATCAGGATTAATTTTTCCGATTTTAGAGAATAATTCTGTTACTCTACCCCTATGAATTTTATCTTCAAATCCCTTATTATTTTCATCGACGCTTATGTACAGTTCAATTTGATCCGAACTTAACAATTCGAAGAAATCTCCTTTATAAAGTATCTCTTCGACGTTTCGTGATCCGTACAAATAGATAAGTCTGCCAAACTGTTCTTTATTATCCAGGATATAAAGTAACAGAGATCTTAAAGGAGCAGCACCAAGACCACCCGCAATAATGATGATATCTTTTCCTAAAAATTTTTCTACATCAAATCCATTTCCGAAAGGACCTCTTAATCCCAACAGGTCACCGTCTTTGAGTGTGAACAGCTTCTCGGTGAACTTTCCTACTTTCCTAATAGCAAATTCAATTATACCTTTTCTCGTTGGAGAGGAAGTTATCGAAAAAGGAGCTTCTCCTGAACCGGAAATAGAAAGAGACATAAACTGCCCGGGTTTATAATTAAGATTTTCATATCTATAATCAGTAGTGGGGACAGTTTGGAAAAATCTCACATCAGGGGATAAATCCTTTTTGCTGATTATTCTCATCATAATCGGAACCTGTGATTCATGATTATGTGGCTGTTCAGGAATATGGTGCTGGCTGTATTCATATTGGTTGTTTCTCATAACGCTCTCTTCTTTTTAAGTTTCTCTGCTACTGTTTTAATATTTATATCAACGGGACAGGTTACTATGCATCTACCACACCCTACACAGCTTGGGGCTCCAAATTTTCCAATAAATGCTTTTAATTTGTGAGTGTACCATAATTTTAATCTCTCAGATCTTGCTGCCCTGAAATTGTGATCCCCAGCAGTTAAAGAAAAATCTTTGAATAAACATGAGTCCCAGTATCGTATTCTTTGACCTGTATCTTTATTTAGATCAATCTCATCAATTACATTATAACATGTACAAGTAGGACACACCATTGTACATTGTCCGCATGAAAGACATATATCACCTAATTCCTGCCAAAATTCTGCATCATGAGAAAGTTCCATCAAATCAGTCGAACCTTCCAAATCGATATCATTACAATACGATTCCCGATTTCGTTTTCTATATTCAGCATACTTATTAGTAACGTCACCGGGAATATTAGCATCAAAAATTCCCATGTCCTCACCCATACGAATTATATCATCACCTTTACTGGTTCCAATCCAGACAAGGTAATAATTACAAAGATCCGCAAAGAAGATATCGTAACCTTTTTCAACTATATTAGTATTTGTTTTGTCGCAAAAACAGTGTTCATCTGCAATGCAGGACACACCAACAATTATTAATTTGTTTCGCCTTTGTTGATAATCGGCATCAACAAAGTCTGTGGTGTAGAATTCATCAAGAATGTTTAAGGCGCTTATTCCACAGTTATGAATTCCAAAAAGTATTTTTGTTGGAATTTCTTCGTTCGGTTTTTCGTATTTTTTTGAATTGAACTTAAGAGTAGGAAACTTTTGAGGTAACAACAATTTCTTCTCAGGTAAAATCGTACGCGTAACTTCTTCATGGAAAATAAAATTATTTGAATCTTCGATCTTTTGATATGAATAACTTTCCCCCTTTTCCATAGGAGACCATACTTCCCCAAATCTTGAAAGAACATCGAATAGTTTTTCAGTGTTCTTTTTTTCGAATTTAACAACTCTCATATATAAATGTATCTTAGTATTTTTCTATCTAAACTTTCTTACGTTTTTTTTTCTTAAATATAATATATGAATTTTTTAGAAAAATCCTATGTAAAAAGTAAGATTCTGTGAGTAAAAAACGTCTTTGGATCATGGCGTTATAGCGGTGAATTATTTAAAGACAGACTATCATTCAAGAAATATTCATATATTTTAATTTGATATATTAATATTTAATTTTCATAAATTGTATTTATTTATGAAAAACAGTCTACTTTTTCTCCTTTCATTTTTTTTGTTTATCAATGTTTCATACGGGCAGCTCTACCAGGGTCCAGCTAACGGTTCTGTACCCAACGGTGTAATCGTGTCAACTAATGATTTTAAAGATGTAAGTTATGAAATTCCAACCAAGCCCTTTGCCAAAAGGAAATTGAGAAATAACGTACCAATAAATCCTTATCCTGATTACTTAAACACTACACCACCTTCAGCTCCTGAAGGCTCTAATTATATTGTCGATCCTTCATTTGTTAACGGTGACAGGCTTGATAATACTGAACCTCTACTTGTTTATAGCTTCAAGGGATTTTCAGACCCGGGTAATTATATTCCTCCCGATCCGTATATCGCAGCTGGTCCAACGCACGTGATAGGTGTTGATAACAGTAGAATTAGAATTTGGGATAAATCCGGGAACACAGTTCAGACTATCGATGCAGATTTGTGGTTTTCATCAGTACTGGGAGGAGTAGGGGCGTTCGATCCTAAAGTAAGTTATGACCACTTTGCTAAAAGGTGGGTTATGGTATGGCTTGACCAGGAGAACTTTCCTCCAAGAGCATATTTTTTATTGTCCGTATCCGACGATTCTATCCCGACTGGTATCTGGTATAATTGGGCACTCCCATCGAATATGTATGGATCAAGTGTAACAGCTAGTTGGGGAGATTACCAGGGAGTGGGATTTGATGATCAAGCTATTTATATGACTACAAATCAGTACCGGTTTGCGGGTGGTTTTGATGGTGCAAGGGTTAGGATAATAGGTAAGGCTCAGCTTTATAATAACACCGCAGGTCAGGTGGTTTGGACAGACCTATGGAATATTAGAGAGCCGAATAATATTTCCATAAGAACTTCGACTCTCAGACCAACAATATTATACGACTCTTCAACGGAGTATTATCTTTTGTGTCATTCACCCTACACAACGGGAACATTTGTGGCACTGTATAAAATAGTAAATCCATTATCAAATCCTGTAATGACAGCAATGAACGTTCCTGTAACAGCATATACATCACCGCCTCGAGCGAACCAATTAGGAGGAAGTTCGACACTAATTGAAACAGGTGGACGAAGCATAAAAAACGAACCAGTTTACAGAAACGGATTTCTTTGGGCAGTTCATAATGTAAGAAGTGGTGCAGGTGGTTTATATTCATCAGTAAGATATTTTAAAATTAATGTGAATACGAATACAGCAGTTGAAGATGTATCGATGGGAGTAGATGGTTTCTGGCATTACTATTCTGCACTAACTGTTGATAAAGATACGAATATCGCAATTACCTATTCAAGGTCCGGTGAGACAGAATATATTGGTGCTTATTATACTACACGTTTGAATACCGATCCTCCTGGTACATTGAGCGGCAGCAAGGTTTTACAGACAGGAAAAGCAAATTATGTTAAATCTTTCGGAAGCGGCAGGAATCGATGGGGAGATTACAGCGGTATATGGCTCGACCCTGTTGACCAGAATAATTTCTGGATGTTAACAGAATATGCAGAAACTCCTGCGAATACATGGGGAGTTTGGGCAGGTATGGTACGACTGATTCCTTTCTCAGGTGCAAGGTTAAATGTTTTAACCGACACACTGAATTTCGGAACGCACGAAGTCGGAACTGTAAGTGATACGCTTGGCTTTGCAATAGCTAACTATGGAGATGACACTTTATCAGTTACTAATATACAGATTACTAATTCTCAGTTTAGATTACTGGATACAATATCCTACCCGATGAGACTCGGTTTTAATCAATCATCGGAATTTAGTGTTATCTACACCCCGACAAATTCAGGAAATATGGTTGATTCCTTAGTCATTTTTAGTAATGATAATACAAATCCACAAAATAGTATTCTCCTTAAAGGGAAAGGATTTATTATTAACAAAGCTGATACAAGTAAAATTTATGCTATAACAGGTGGGCAATCGAATGGTTCTTTTATATCTATTGATAAAAATACAGGCAATGGTTCACTTCTTGGTCTATCCGGTTATACAGAAATAACGGGTATAAGTGTCAGACCTTCTGATAATGAAATTTTCGGATGTATATCGGGAACACAAAGTAGCTCACTCGTGAGAATAAATGCTGACAGCGGCGATGCATATCCGGCGCTTGAGATTCCGGTAGGTGGAATAAGGACAATTGCTTTTGATGTGAATGATACTTTGTATTGTGCAACAACAGGAGGTAATCTTTACAAATTTAATATGACAAACGAAGATACAACATTCATTAACAATACTGGAATCTATAATCTTTATGGAATAACGATAAATCCTATTAATGGACAGCTCTGGGGAGTGTCACTTAGTAATGAGGTTTTCAAGATTGATAAATGGACAGGTGTTTCCACTTCCGTTGGAGTACCGGGATTTTCAATAACATCTTCGATTGCCTTTGATAAAAATGGAGAACTGTATGGACTATCAGGATTGGGTGTACAGGTGTCTGATTTTTTAAAATACGATACACTAATTGGAAATGCTGTGTTAATTGGCAGTACAGGATTTCAAGCTGTTAATTCCTTAGCGATGTCTCCGGGTATATCGGGTGAAAATATTCCTGTTAGTTATCACCTTTATCAAAACTTTCCAAACCCGTTTAATCCATCGACTACCATACAATTTGATCTACCTCACGCTTCGCAAGTTAAACTTTTTGTTTATGAT
>JADHVP010000070.1 GCA_016783945.1 Ignavibacteria bacterium | reverse complement strand
TACTAAATGGAGTTCCAAGAAAATTCGTATTCAATGGAGATCCAGAGACAAATACAGGGTGGTTAATGAACTTTCAGTTTGATGTAAGATTTTCAATGAGTACAGGACCTTTGTATTTGGCAAACAATCAATCAACTTCAATAACTATAGTAATAATAGCTGCCAGGGGTACGAGTAATTTAAACAGCGTAACCAGATTGAAGCAAATTGCTGCATCGTTGCCAATACCGGTTATTAATATAAATAATGAGATTCCTGACAAATTTATATTGTATCAGAACTATCCCAACCCATTCAATCCTACTACAAATATAATATTTGATATACCTAAGCAATCGTACTCAAAACTAATCGTATACGATATACTCGGAAGAGAGATAGCATTACTTGTCAATAAAGAGTTAGGAGTAGGAAGCTATAAGGTGAGTTTTAATGGGAGTAGCTATCCAAGCGGAGTGTATTTCTATAAATTGCAGGCGGATGAATTTACAGACATAAAGAAAATGCTATTAATAAAATGACCTGCCACACAACTCAGACGGATTAATAATCCGACCATGGCGGGCTGTTTATAAAATAATTTTTACTTTAGGAATATTTCATAATATTAAATCTAAAAGGAGGTATAACGTGCGTTATTTCTCATTTCTAATAATTTTATTGTTTGTAACAGGAGCAGCATTAGATTGTTTGACTAAAGAAAAAATTAATCCTGCTGCAGCACAAAATAATTCGGAAGATACTTTAAAAGTCACTTCGGACAGCACTTATGGATACACCGAAGAAAATCCAATCAAGGTCGGTGGAATGAATGAAAAACGAGGTCCTGATAATGAAAGAGCATTCTTAAATTCTTTACTTGGTCCGGACGGTCAAGAGTTAACGTATAAACGCGAAGGAAGCTGCTGTCCATTTGAAACTCCAAATGGTTTCGCAGGACATGGACTTCTTGACATGTATGAGATTAAATATGAAGGTCTGGAAGAATCCATAATTCTTTATTTAAATATGTATGATAGTGAAGAATTATTTATCCCTGTTGGTTTTACGAAGAAGTGAGGGGGTTTTTATCATTACCCAGAATTAAAATTGTTGAACTATACTCTGCTCCCGTGTTTATCGAGGGGCTGGGGGAGGGATTAATGTTTTTAAATTTAATAATTAATATTACATTTTAGAGTTAGTTCTTTTATTGCTATTTAATATTTAACTTAATAATAATATGAAGACAGAATTCAAACTCTGGAGCGAATCAAATCCTGACACAAAAGAAAAAATAAGTCCTAAAATCGGTATGAGAGAATGGGACGAATTAACTACTGACGATAAAGAAAGAATGTTGAAACATTTTACTCAATCGAAATGGTTCATTGCTGATTATCATAATTTTGTTTTTCGTACTATTTTTAATCTAAACAGTAAATATAAAAATTCAAGCTATGGCAGATATACACTGAACCATAATGGACCTCACTACAGACAGGATTCTTTAAAGAATTGCTGTATTGATAATGCTTTAACCGATTTTTATAAGATATTTAGAGAACAAAAGCAAGATGTGGTTTATGAAATGTTATCAATTTATGCTGAATTATTAATTCTTAAAGATTATTTAAAAGATTATGATAATACTGAAGATGAAAATCAAAGGAAACTAATAACTAATCAAGCATACGAATTATTCGATGAATTCTCAAACCTTTTCAATGATATATCACAACAATTCGGATTAAACATTATGCAAACGAGAAATGGATACGTTTTAAAGCAAGATGAAAAAATAACCGATGAGATATACATACCTGTTATAAATTATCTCTCAGATAAAAGGTGGGAACAAGTTATTCGTGAATTAAAAGATGCATTTGATGATTATCAGAAAGGAACCGAACAAGAATATAGTTCTTGTGTTACTCATGCCATCTCTGCGTTACAAGCATTCTTACAATTACTTATTCAAGGAAAAACAGGAAAAGGTGAGATTAGCTCTTTAATAACAGTTGCAAGAAATAAAGAGTTAATACCTAAAGATAAATTCACTGAAAAGATTTTTAAGAATATAGAATCTATCCTAATGTTTGAAAGACAAGAGACAGGAGATCCTCATCCCAAGAGGGAATATGCAACAGAAAAAAATGCAAGATTGGTATTAAACCTTATTATGATTTTCTTACAACATTGTATACAAAGTTAAGCGATTACTTCATAAAAACTGTATCATAATTATCCTAAATCATTATTACCAAAGACAAAATAAAAACCCTACTCGAAAAAAAACCGAATGATGCAGGGTTGTAGTTCCTTCTTAAAAGTTATTATTTTCATTTATCATTTTAACTTCGGGTGAAGTAATATTCACTGTTGAAAGAATATCTGCATTTCATTATTTTACTTATATCTTAAATAAAATAATAAAATGAAAGACGAATTATCTCAACTCCTCGATGAATTTATTCATCTCGAGATTAATGTTGCTGAAATATATAACATTTTTCATTACACATTTCCAGAGGATGATGACTTCTGGTGGCGATTACATCTTGAAGAAAGTAACCATGCCGCATTAATAAAATCAGCAAAGGATGTTTTCGTACCGGTAGGTAAATTCCCTTCCGAGTTCCTGTCTGTATCGTTGGAAGACTTGAGAGATTCGAACACTGAATTATTTAATATAGTAAAGAAATACAAAGACACACGTGTATCAAGAGATGTTGCATTTAATATTGCTCTTCAACTCGAAAACACAAAGGGAGAAAGGCATTACCAGAGATTTATGAATAAAAAATCAGACACGAAGCTCGATGAGATATTTCAGAGATTAAATAACGATGAAAAGAATCATGCTTTAAGGATTAGCTCATATATGATAGATCACGGTATTGAGATACAAGAGAAAAAAACATTATAAGACATCTTCTCTATAAAGAAAATCAATTAAAGGTAAAATCTTTTACTCCACCCCATCCCAGCAGTAAGTACACAGCTTTTCTTTCGGCAATCCGATTGCTTTCACGAGGTTATCAAGTTCCTGGTATTTAAGTGTAGTGAGCTTCAGACGTTTTCTTATCTGCTCTATCATTGCGCAGCGTTTTTCAGAACCTGGTTTTACATATTCCTTAAGGTTCTTTCCATCTTCGTCTTCTAATTCCTTTATTGCTTTTCTTCCTGCAAGGTCAAGCTCGGACTTCGACCGGGAAAAATTCAGAAACTTGCACCCGAATATTAAAGGAGGACATGCAGGTCTCATGTGTACTTCCTTTGCCCCGTCATCGAACAGGCGTTTAATCGTATCCCC
The DNA here is from genome assembly GCA_016783945.1 of Ignavibacteria bacterium. Lineage (GTDB taxonomy): Bacteria > Bacteroidota > Ignavibacteria > Tepidaquicellales > Tepidaquicellaceae > BS750m-G4. The sequence continues at coordinate 9,625 of JADHVP010000070.1, read as the reverse complement.
AAGCTGCGTACCCCGTACAATAGAATCTTCTGCAAAAAGCAATCGCTTACCCTGAACAAGCTCCTTGATAGGTATGAGCTTCATCTTCGCAACAAGCTCACGTATGGACTGGTCTGTCGGCATAAAGCTCCGGGGCCACGTTGGTGTGTATTTCACATAAGGTCTCATATACGGAACCTTAGCTTCCATCGCATACCCTATTGCATGAGCAGAGCCCGAATCCGGCACTCCTGCTACAACATCTATTTCTAAATTATCATTTTTCGCAAGAGCAGCACCGCAGCGGTAACGCGTTTCTTCAACGTTTATACCTTCATAGCTTGAAGCAGGAAATCCATAATAAACCCAGAGAAAAGCACAAATCTGAAGCCTGTCATTAGGCTCCTTTTTCTGCTCAATACTATCTTCTGTAAATAGTACGATTTCCCCGGGACCAAGGTATTTTTTTATTTTGTATCCAAGATTAGGGAAAGCTGTTGTTTCAAGTGTAGCTGCCATAGCACCATCTCTTTCCCCGATAATAACAGGTGTCCTGCCAAGCCTGTCTCGTGCTGCGTAAATTCCTCTATCGGTCAGCAGAAGAATCGAGCAGGAACCTTCAATCATCTCCTGTGCATACTGTAAACCTGCTTCGAAAGATGATTCCTGGTTTATCAATGTGGCAATCAGCTCCGTCTGGTTTATTTCGCCGCCGCTCATCTCAGAAAAGTGTATGTTCCTTTTAACATAAGCTTCTTGTAGAAGCTGCTTGACATTATTTACAATTCCTACAGTTGCAATTGCATATACACCAAGATGAGAGCCAATTATAAGAGGCTGGTCTTCATAATCGCTTATTACTCCGATGCCCTGGTTGCCTTTCATTCGAAGAATATCTGTTTCAAACTTAGAACGAAACGGTGCATTCGAAATATCATGAATGAACCTTGTGAATCCATCTTCGTTCTTTAAAACCATTCCTCCTCGACGTGTCCCAAGATGGGAATGATAATCAGTTCCGAAATATAATTCGTTCACACAATCGGTTTTAGATACTATACCGAAAAAACCACTCATAAAAAAACTCCTTGATTTGTGTTATATTATTGAAATGATTTAAAAAATTTTATCGTCTTAAAATCTGAAATACTCTTTTGTGTATGTCTCATGACACTTTGGATACTAAAATGATAAAATCTATTTTCATTTTCAATGTTATATCTCTGTAAATTCTTATCCGGAAGAGAAGTAAGGTGACAATATTCTTATAGACTTGAATCTGGACATGAGTTTTAAATATTACTTCGCTAAATTTGATTAGATCTATATACTCCTTTTTATATTTTGTTATATAAATCTTTCTCTTAATTTATCCGTAAATTAGTATATATCCTGACTTGAAAATATAAATTCTATAAACTTTAATTTAATAGTCCTATGAAAAAGATAATCACAATCTCAATTCTTTTATGTTGTACTTTATTCTTTGCATTTACGTTTTCGGGTGACCCCGGCAACAGGCAAATGTTGAATAACCTTGTGGTGCAGTTCATTGCCACGAACGGTAACGGCAACAACATATTTTTAGATAATTTTTCAATAGGTTCTCAATTTAACAAAGACCTTACGATTTGCAGCTACAGTCTTAATGATAATAATTATTTTTTACCGGGGCAAACATCAGCTTCAATTACCCCACAAGCTGTTGTCTTGAACCAGGGAAGAACATCAGCATCCGGTGGAACGATCACTATGGCTATTATAGGATCTGCTTACACTTCAACCAAATCCATCTCTGCACTTAATATGGGGCAAACAGCAACCGTATCTTTTGATGCACTTACTTTTAATGTGAACGTTTCAAAAAATGTTAAGGTTTACATAAACTGGTCACAGGATGAGAATCACAGTAACGATTCACTATTCCAGGAAACAGTATTCCTGCCAGGGGTAAAAAGAAAAGTATTATTCGAAGCATACACAAACACTTTCTGCTCTCCTTGTGCATCTCAGAATCCGCTCCTCGATGCATTTATCCAATCAAAATTCGATACGATTATTGCAGTAAAGCACCATACATGGTGGCCAGGTATCACCGACCCAATGTACACCGCCAATATAAATCAAAACAATGTGAGAACATATTATTACGGGATCTCAGCAGTCCCGACCATGATGGCTGATGGTGTTATAAAACAGGTTGGTGGTTACAATAATACAACACTTCAAAACCATTTGAATACAAGACTAGCAATAGCATCACCGCTCTCCCTAACAGTTACGGATACAAGACTTCCTGGTGACACAATCAAAGCATCTGTTACCTTACAGGTTGTTTCCCCTCTTCCATCCAAGGGCGTTTTCAGGCTGAGGGTATATTCTATTGAAAGAAAAATTTCATATGCAACTCCTCCGGGCTCTAACGGTGAAACCATATTCTATGATGTCTTCAGGGAAGGTTACCCTACAACAGAGGGTGTAATAATTCCAAAGACATCGGGTACATATAATTACGAATTCAAGTATAAACGGCAAACAAACTGGATTGATAGCATGATGTTTACATCCGTTTTTGTACAAAATGATAACACGAAAGAAGCCCTTAATTGTGCTAAAGCAAGAAACTGGTATGCAGATAATATTGCAATAAACAAAACTAATATAGATAACAGTGTATGTTATGAACTAAATGAAAAAGAGAAATCATGCGATGCAGGATTCTTTATGAGAGAGTTTGAGAATAATTTACCGCCATTTGGCTGGCAAATAATAAATCCCGATGACGGAGTTACATACTCTCCGTATGAAGGCGTAAACGGACCATCTTTTCCGGGTAATAAAGGTATCAGGTTAAGACTTTATAAGTACTATACACCAGGTCAGATAGACTATTTAATAACTCGACCTTTTAATAACATTAGTCTCTCAGACTCAATTATATTCGACTGGGCTCATGCTAATAGAACTGGATATACGGATCGTTTACAAGTAAAACTATCTATTGATGGGGGAACAACTTACCCGTATACTATATTCGATAAGTCAGGTGCCAATCTTGCGACTGCACCTGCCCAATCATCTAACTTCAGACCCACTTTAGCAAGTCAATGGGGTAGGTTTGCAGTAAGAGTTGGTAGTGTAACATCTTTGGGTCCTGTTTTAACAACTTTGCCTGTAACATACAGTTTGGAACAGAATTATCCAAACCCATTTAATCCTTCAACGGTTATTAAGTTTGCGATTCCAGAAAAAGAATTCGTAAAACTATCAGTGTTTGATGTGCTGGGAAAGGAGATTGACGTTTTGGTCCGTTCTGAAATAGATGCAGGAACCTATGAATATGAATTCAATATGAATGATTTACCAAGCGGTGTTTATTTTTATACTTTATCCGCAGGATATTTTAAAGCGACAAAGAAGATGGTCCTCCTGAAATGAAATTTGTTGTCATATAAGATATTTCAATCTACAAGCGTTAGGTCATTGCTTAGCACTGTAAGGTATATGACCTGACGTAATTTTTAATATAATAAACCATGAAAGTTATATCAGATGTTTGCATTGTACCTATAGGAGTTGGAGTTTCCGTTTCAAAATACGTAGCTGCATGCGAACGCATATTCACTGATGCCGGACTCAAAATACACCTGCATTCTTATGGTACGAACGTCGAAGGTGAATGGGACGAGGTCTTCGCAGCAATAAAACGCTGCCATGAAACACTTCATAAAATGGGTGCACCCCGCATCTCAACAAATATTCGCGTCGGCACACGAACAGACAGGGAACAAACTATGGAGGACAAGCTCAAAAGCGTGGAGCAAAAGTTGAAGGAGAAGTAAAACAATCCTAAAATCCGTTAGATAAATATTGCGTTGCATAATGCAACGTTTTGTGCTATATTGTTTTACACTTAAAAATTCAAAAAAAATTTCAGATGGGTTTAGCAGTAAGAATATCAAATAAATTAGTTGACGAAGCAAAAATCCAATCCAAAGTTGAAAACCGCTCTTTAACCGGGCAGATAGAGTATTGGGCAAAGATAGGAAAAATTGCAGAAGAAAATCCGGATGTTTCATATAGTCTTTTAAAAGAAATTTTAGTAGGACTGGAGCAGTTAGAAAGCGGTAAGGGTATTGAATATAAATTTGGTTAACATCGATTATGAAAGTAATTCAATCACCCTTATTTGCTAGGAAAATTAAACAACTACACAAAAATCAAAAAAAAGAATTAGACAAGCAAATTAGAAAAATATTAGCAAACATAAAAATTGGCGAAGAGAAAAAGGGAGACCTCAAGAATATATTTGTTTACAAATTTATGCTGCAAAAGATAAGATATCTTCTTGCATACCGAATTAAATCAAATACTTTGGAATTAATTACCATAGGTTCACATGAGAATTACTATCGAGATTTAAAAAAATATTTGAAAGCGAGATAAAATTACTATACCTATTCAATTTCATTTCATAAAATTATAAACTAAAGCATAAGCTTGTTGGTTGTATCCTACAACCTCGTAAAGCACTTCTAAAGAATCTACTACTATGAAGTTCATTTAAATATAAAAACCTGATTAGTATAAAAAAAACAAATCTACATAAATATTATCTTCTATCACATTAAGACAAATCTTGACTATGAACATAATGTATCTTAAATTTAAGTAATAAAATAAACTTCATGGATCCAGTTATTACACTTAGCATTCTTTTTGTTCTAATGGTTGTACTCATATATTTATCAGGATATTTTTCAGGCACAGAGACTGCTTTAACTAACATCTCGGCTGCACGAATTGCAGATATGTCAAGAAAAAAAGAAAAGAATACCTGGTTTATAATTAAGCTAAAAAGGAATATGGATCGCACGCTCGTAACAATTTTAATCGGAAACAACATAGTTAACATAATCCTTTCTGCAGTAACAGCATTAATCGCAAATGAATTATTTCACACAATTGGTGTATCTATTGCAATAGGCATAATCACATTCTTAATAATTGTTTTCGGAGAAATCGGTCCCAAATCACATGCGATAATATACAGCAAGGAGATCTGCCAGAGAAATTCCAAATTCATATATTTTCTAATGCGTGTATTAAAGCCATTAATCATTGTATTCCTAACTATCACACAATGGTTATTAAAACTAAAAGGTGATGTAAAAACAGAGACACACCTGTTAGCTTCGGATGAAAGTATAAAAAATCTTGCTGCTCTAAGCGAATCGGAAGGTATAATAAAAAGCATCGAGAGGGAGATAATTTATAAAGTATTTCGCTTCGGTGATAGTAAAATCGAGGATGTCATGGTTTCGATGTCAGAAGTTTTCTATCTTAGCAAAAACTACACAACCAAAGAAGCAAGTAAGATAATCACAGAACGCGGTTTTACAAGAATACCAATTCTCGATAAAAATAAAAAAGTTTCGGGGCTTTTATACAGTAAGGACTTACTCATTGAAAAAGGTGATTATATAATGTCTCTTGTGAAACCGGTTTTCATTGTTTCCGTGAAAAGTGATGTAACAGATACGTTTAACAAAATGAAACGAAAGAGAATACATATGGCAATCGTAGAGGATAGTTTTGGAAAACATATTGGGATCGTTACACTCGAAGACATCCTTGAACAAATAGTCGGTGATATTCACGATGAATACTCAGAACTAAAGTATAAAGACAAAACCAGAAAGCATAAATAATCACAATTTAGTACAGGTTTAACACCTCTTATTTCCCACTTAAATTAAAGAAAGATTTTTTTATATTACATAAAGTTTTCACTATTATTCTTTTAATTTAAAATCAGAATTTCTGTAATCTTCCAATATTAAAATTTAAGAAAATGAAAATGAGTTCATCTAAAAAAAATCATGCGATTAAAATTTTATATTCAGTATTATTTTTCTTTTTACTCATAAGTCTTGGTTCCTTAAATGGCTGTAAGCCAAAAAATCCCGTAGAATCTGATAAGTTCATGGAAAAGGGAATTGAAAATTTCAACAAGAAAGACTATGCACAGGCATTAAATGATTTCACAAAAGCCGTAGAATTGAATTCAGATAACACAGAAGCATACTACCAACGGGGAAAAGTCTATATTGAACAAAATGATCTTCGAAAGGGAATCGATGATATATCAGAAGCGATAGGACTGAATCCGGGTATGGCTACCTATTATGATTCGAGAGGTTATGCATATTTTACTTTAAACGAACATCAAAAAGCTCTACAGGATTATAACAAGGCGGTTGAATTGGAACCAAACAATGCAGAATTTCTTAATAGAAGAGGTTATCTTTATGCTGTTTTAAAAGACTTCAATAAAGCTATTGATGACTACACGAAAGCGATAAACATAAATCCTGATTATGAAGATGCTTATGTAAATAGGGGTTTTGCGTATTCGAACATAACGGATTACTATAAAGCAATCGAAGATTTCAGTAGTGCAATAAGTTTGAACTTAAACAATTCTGTATATTTTAATGCCAGGGGTTACGCTTACGCAAACATTGAAAAATACATTGAAGCAATCGCTAATTACGACATGGCGATAGATTTAGACCCGGATAATAAAGACGCATATATCAACAGAGGTTACGCATATTCAAACACCGGAGACTACGAGTATTCCATAAGCGATTTCGATAAAGCCATCGAGCTCGATCCCGGGAATTCTACTATCTATAACGCACGGGGATATGCTTATTCGAACCTGAAAGATTATTCCTCTGCAGTTAGTGATTATAGTGTTGCAATACAAATCGATTCGAATTTTACGGATGCTTATGTAAACCGTGGTTTCGCAAACTTTAATTCTGCTCTTAATATAGAACAATCCCTAAAGGACTGGGAAAAAGCAATCGAATTAAATCCGGATCTTGAGGAAAAATTGAATACTTATACTCAACAAGCTCAAAATTATTTGAACGAATATAAGTAAAGATATATAATTGATTTTGTTTCTGCGTATTTCATAATATTTTAGATAATTAAGAAGACACTTGAAGTTTCTATTATTTCTATTTCAATAAATTTTCTTAATTGCTTATGTTGAATTATTTAATTTCATTTTATCTATCCAATGCCATCAAAGGTTAAAACTAAGTATGTTTGCCAGAATTGCGGTTACTCTACACTGAGATGGACGGGTAGATGTCCGGATTGCGATGAATGGAACACTCTCGTCGAAGAAATTATTAGTACAGATAAAAGAGCATACAGTAAGTCAACATCACTTCTTAAAGAATCAGCCGATTTAAAATCAATTTCCGATATCACAAGGTCGAACAGTACAAGGTTTAAAACAGGAATCACTGAACTCGATAGAGTGCTTGGCGGTGGAGTTGTAGAGGGTTCTGTAATATTAATTGGCGGTGACCCGGGTATAGGTAAATCAACTTTGATGCTGCAAATTGCTAATAACGTAAAATCAAAAAAAATTCTCTACGTAAGTGGAGAGGAATCAGGAATTCAGATAAAACTCCGCTGTGAAAGACTGAACTACGACCTTAAGAACTTCTATGTATTATCCGAAACCAGTCTTGAGATAATAGAAGCCGTTATTGAAAAAGAAAAACCTCAAATTATTATTATAGACTCCATACAGACAATTTTCCATCCTGATATAGACAGTGCTCCCGGAACTATCTCACAACTCCGTGAATCTACTGCAATGTTAATCAAAATCTCGAAATCTCTGAACATTCCTATTTTCATTGTCGGCCATATTACAAAAGATGGAATAATCGCCGGTCCGAAAGTCCTCGAACATATGGTTGATGTTGTTCTCCAATTCGAGGGTGAGAAAACACATTTCTACAGAATACTTCGTGGTATAAAAAACCGCTTCGGCTCAACAAATGAGATTGGTATTTTCGAAATGACTGACAAAGGATTAAAGGAGGTTTTAAATCCAAGTGAGGTTTTCTTATCTCAAAGAAATTACGGAGCTTCAGGCTGTGTGATATCTGCATCTATTGAGGGTACACGTCCGATACTAATTGAAGTTCAGGCTCTCGTTACGTCGACAAGCTACGGAATCCCACAAAGGACTTCCATGGGATTCGATTATAAGAAATTAAATATACTTATAGCCGTACTCGAAAAGAAGTTAGGATTGTTCCTTAATAAATCTGATATCTTTCTAAATATCGCTGGCGGTGTAAAAATAGATGAACCTGCAATTGACCTTGCAGTGGGAATGAGTATATACTCTTCATTCAAAGATATACCATTCGATTCGGAAACAGTAATGTTAGGAGAAATAGGATTATCTGGAGAGATCCGAACAATTTCTTATATCGACAAACGTATTAAAGAGGCTGCGAAACTCGGATTTAAAAAAATATTAATCCCAAAAGGGAATCTTAAGAATCTTAATACGAAGAAATATAAAACAGAAATTGTAGGTGTAGAAAAAATCAAAAACGCAATAGAAATATTAATATAAACTTAAACCTTAACCATGAATACTAAATTTACAACCTTCTACAGGCACATTATCGACGAAGAGCGAAGGTTTCCGGAAGCCACCGGGCAGCTCTCCAACTTACTTTCTGATATAGCTCTATCCTGCAAAGTAATTTCTCAAGAGGTGAACAGGGCAGGACTTATAGATATTTTAGGATTCACCGGTGAAATAAACATCCAGGGTGAAGAAGTTAAGAAATTAGACGTCTATGCGAACGATATTTTAACTTATACTTTACAAACCGGGGGAAACGTCTGTGCGTTGTCTTCTGAAGAAGAAGACACATTTATTCCTGTCGAAGGCAAATATTCTGATAAATTTTCAGAGAACAAATATGTAGTTCATTGCGATCCACTCGATGGTTCTTCAAACATTGATGCAAACATTTCTATCGGGACAATCTTCTCAATTTTCAAGCGTGAAACTGAGAAGGGTCCAGGTACGATGAAAGACTGTCTTCAGGTGGGTGTCAACCAAATCGCTGCCGGTTATGTAGTATATGGCTCCAGTACAGTTCTTGTATATACTGCAGGAGATGGGGCACACTGTTTTACATTAGACCCAACTGTTGGAGAATTCCTTCTTAGTAATGAAAATATTAAAATTCCTAAGGAATCAAAAATATATTCTGCGAACGAAGGCAATTATTCTAAATGGTCTAAAGGTTTGCAGAACTATATAAGATATTTAAAAGAAGTTGACAATGAAACAAGAAGACCATATTCATCAAGATATGTTGGATCATTAGTTGCAGACTTTCATCGAAACCTTCTTTACGGAGGAATTTTTATGTATCCTGCAGATTCTAAAAATAAGAACGGAAAATTAAGACTAATGTATGAAGCTAATCCCCTGAGCTTTATTGCAGAACAGGCTGGAGGAAAAAGCTCTAATGGAAAAATAAGAATTCTCGAAGTTGAACCTACGGAATTACACCAGAGAACACCATTGTTCATAGGTAATACAGAAGACGTTCTCATGGCAGAAAAGTTTTTAAAAGAAGACTGAAAACTGTAAGTGTAAGTTAATCCGGTTGGTTCAATAAAACGTTTTTTCTAAATTCGGCAATGTTTTCATTCGTAATGACGATGTCAACAAACACAGATGCATCATACCTGTTTATATTAATACTTTCGAGAATCTCTTCTGTTTCTGATTTTC